>NZ_CP041025.1:4050000-4189011 GCF_006385135.1 Paremcibacter congregatus | reverse complement strand
GTTCTCTTGTTAGCCCCTAGCCTTTTATTTCTGCCCCCAAAGTTCATCCCTTAACGCTGCCCCCACGGTAGGCCGGCGGCCTTCCAACCGCCTTGCGCCCCGCGATGCCCCTTGGCATCCACATCGCCTTCAAATCCGCTTAAAATATTGTAACAATGCTCATAACCCGCCGCGACCATGGTCGCGGCCGCAGACTGAGACCGCACACCTGAACGACACAGGAAATACAGCGCAGCATCCCTGGGGATATTCTGCCCTGTGATCTGCTCAACAAAGGTGTCATTTACATTCATGTGGGGATATTCCTGCCAGCTGACCAACAGGGGCGCTTTCCCCAAGGCGGACAGATCACACAGGCCGACAAAAGCCCATTCCGGCTGGGTCCTGACATCGATAAGAACGGCCGCCGAATCCTCCTGAAGCGCCTTCCACGCCGCTTCAACAGTTACATCACCTGTATAATTCATTTTTTTTATCCCCGGTCAGACATCAACGCCCTGACCATACTAGCCTAACTACCATTACCTCTGCAGACTGCTGCAGCCAAATCCCGTTACAGTTCAACAAAACAAAGCCCGTACGGTTCACAAGGCCGATATCACCGATGGCCTGACTGAACCACGCCATACCTGTAATGACGATCTCCCTCCAGAGATCATCGAACACAAATAGAGAGTAGAGAGGGCCTTCTCGGAAAAGCGGCCCTTTAGCCTCGCACTGATATGTGGTGTCGTTTTGTCCCCTAGTGGACGCTTATTAAACTACAGGGCGCAGAGATTTCTGGCAACTGAATCATCTTAAAAAAAACACAAATTATCGCCCTGATATGGCTTGACTAGAAGCAACCATACTATATCTGGTAGGGGGCTATATTATCACATTTCCTAATACCCCGGACCGAATAGATTCACCCCCGGGCATTGACACAAAATGGTCATAAAAAAAGCCGAACCAGACAGGTTCAGCTTTTAATATTCAATTTCCTGGGGGGACTCGCCGGATATGCTCGGGCGACTCGGTTTCTTTAAGCAGAAACCGCCAGGGCTTTCACGCGTTTCGCCAGACGGGAAACTTTGCGGGAAGCTGTTTTCTTGTGCATGACGCCTTTGGTGACTCCGCGCATCAGTTCTGGCTGAGCTGCTTTCAAGGCCACCTGGGCTTCTTCTGCATTGCCGCTTTCCAGCGCCAGTTCAACATTTTTTACAAAAGTCCGGATCCGGCTTTTGCGGGCTTTATTAACCAAAGCACGACGTGCATTTGAACGAATTCTCTTTTTAGCCTGTAACGTGTTTGCCATCAGGTAAACCTATCTTTCTCTATGTAAGGCTTTAAATCTCTACTGGTTACTTTGCATCCAGGAGAATCAGACGCCTTAAATTCTTTTGATGTATTTTCAAGTGGTGGCTTATAAACATGCCCGTCCCATTGGTCAATACGATTTTCAACATATTTTCAGGAATACTCCCGAATATCAACCCGATCCGTCATCCCCCGGAAAACAAGGCGCGTTTTCCAGCGGATCTTTTGATTTTCAAGGACTTAAGATGCGGGCTTCTGGTTATTTATGCTTGAATTTTGCCGTACGCTTCTCAGCAAACGCCGCCATGCCTTCCTTCTGATCCTCGGTCGCGAACAGAGAATGGAACACGCGGCGCTCAAACATGACCCCTTCCTGCAGAGTCGTTTCGTAGGCTTTGTTGACTGATTCTTTCGCAATCATCACGGACGGCAGCGACAGATCAGCGATCTTGCGGGCCGTCTTCAAGGCTTCGTCCACCAGATCATCGGCCGGGACAACCCGACTGACCAGACCGGAACGCTCGGCTTCTTCGGCATCCATCATACGGCCCGTAAGAACCATTTCCATGGCTTTTGACTTGCCGACAAAACGGGTCAGCCGCTGGGTGCCGCCGGCGCCGGGGATAACCCCGAGCTTAATTTCAGGCTGACCGAATTTCGCCGTATCCGCCGCGATAATGAAGTCACACATCATGGCAAGCTCGCATCCGCCGCCCAAAGCGTAACCGGCCACCGCCGCGATGATCGGTTTGCGACAGCGGGTAGCTTCTTCCCAATTGGCGGTAATGAAGTCCTTCATATAGGCCTCCACATAATTCATATCCTGCATTTCCTTAATGTCCGCTCCGGCGGCGAAAGCTTTCGGGCTGCCGGTAATGACCACAGCACGGATATTCTCGTCAGCTTCGAAGCCACGCAGGGCTTGTGTCATTTCGTTCATCAGTTCACCGTTCAGAGCATTCAGGGCTTCGGGACGGTTCAGGGTAATCAGGCCCACGGGTTCGGTGCTATCCACCAGAATCATCTTATAGGACATGTGGTTTCTCCTTAACTTGGCTTGAACTGAGACGATAAAAAGCGACCTCAGTTCCCATAAATTATGTAAAAATATTCAAAAATATACCCCGCATATATCCCGTCCGCAATGTATTTACAAGCAAGGTCTTCAGGCCCGGCCTTTTCCCGCCGGGTCAACAGCAACAGATACTTATCGGGGCCGGAGGTCAAAAACCACAACAGAAACACCTGCTTGGCTATCATCTTTACTGATGCTGATCGACAGAATTTCCTTATCCCTCAGAGCGACCAGACAGATCTGCACTTCTGCGGCGCAGGCCCCTTCATCTGAAGGCGCGCCAGCCCCTGCCTGATCCGGAAAAGCCAGCAGCCAGGACAGGGTTGGCAACACCAATCGATAATAGTCGCGAACCTGTTCCGGGGACGCCTCTCCCTGGGCCCTGACTTCAATGATTCGCCCTTCCGGTGTATCAAACACCACCCGGCTGTCTTCCTCCTCGTGGAATTTTTCCATCAACGGCAGGTCGAGATCGGATAACAATCGCGCCATCTCCTCCTCCCCCCTGACGGGTACGCCGCCCATCACCAGAAACAAAGACAACACCGCCCCGAAAAGACACCAGGATTTTTTCATAAAAGATTCTTTCCTCATGGCCCGCAGCATACCTAATCCTGACAGGCGGGACAATAGAATGTCGACCGCCCACTCTGTGGGATGCGGACGATGCTGTGATCACAGCCGGTGGTGTGACAGGCCTCGCCCTCCCGGCCGTAGACCTTGAATTCATGCTGAAAATAGCCAAGTTCCCCGTCCACACGCGCATAATCCTTCAGGGTTGAACCCCCGGCCTCAATGGCCCGCGCCAAAACCTGCCTGATAATCGGCACCAGACGCTCCACCGTTTCCCGGTCCAGGTCGGTCGCCGGACGCAGTGGAGATATCCCGGCCAGATAAAGCGCTTCACAAACATATATATTGCCCAGACCAACAACGACTCGCTGATCAAGAAGCACGGTTTTGACGGGCGACCGTTTGCCGCGCATCTTGTCAAACAGATAATCGCTGTGAAATGCATTGCCCAGGGGCTCCGGCCCCATCTGACAAAACAGACGGTGCTGATCCAGCTCCTCTGTGGCGCACAGGGTCATCAGACCAAAACGGCGGGGGTCATTGAAAATCACCAGATCACCCTGATCATTTTCCAAAATCACGTGATCATGCTTGGCAAAGATATCCGGGGTTTCCCGCCCCGCCCGCGCCACCAAAGTCATTTTTCCCGACATGCCGAGGTGACAAATCAGCGTTTCCCCCTGATCAAGTGCAAACAACAGATATTTTGCCCGCCGGGTGATCTTGTCGATACGACGCCCGGTGAGCCTGTCGGCGAAATTTTCCGGCAACGGAATACGTAAGGTGTCGCGCCGCTGAATCACCCGCGACAGGGCGCGGCCCTCCAGTAAAGGGATAATTCCCCGGCGTACGGTTTCCACTTCCGGCAGTTCAGGCATAAGGCCGTCCTTAAATCAATTGACACGCTATAAAATACTGGCACAGCATGCCCCAGTGGTTTATGTTCCGCAACATGACAAATGAAAATAAAAAACCCTCGGGCCCAGAGGCCGAAACCGAAACCACCCACTTTGGCTTCAAGACCGTGGACAAGCAGGCCAAGCAAGGCATGGTCCGTAACGTTTTTGACAGCGTGGCCCAGAAATATGACGTCATGAATGATGTCATGAGCGCAGGACTGCATCGTTTGTGGAAAGACGACATGATCCGGGTGCTGCGGCCTGAACCGGGGATGAAGCTTCTGGACGTGGCCGGCGGCACCGGTGACATCGCCTTCCGCTTTCTCAAGGCGGCGAACAAACGCACCACGGAAGACCAAACCCCGGCCGAAGTTACCGTCTGCGACATCAATGCCCAGATGCTGGACGTCGGGCGCGACCGGGGCATAGATCAAGGCATCCTTCACAATATCGAATGGGTCTGCGGCAATGCAGAATGCCTGGCTTTCCCCGACAATTATTTTGACGCCTACACCATTGCCTTCGGCATTCGCAACGTCACCAATATCGACAAGGCCCTGCAAGAGGCCCATCGGGTCTTGAAACCCGGGGGACGTTTCCTGTGCCTGGAATTCAGCAAGGTTGACATGCCGCTGATCAACAAGATCTATGACGCCTACAGTTTTCATCTCCTGCCCCGGTTTGGCGAAATGATCACCGGCGACCGGGAATCCTATCAGTATCTGGTGGAAAGCATTCGCCAGTTCCCGCCTCAGGAAAAATTCAAGAGCATGATTGAAGCCGCCGGCTTTCAGCGGGTCACTTACCGCAATATGACCACCGGCGTCGTGGCGCTTCATTCGGGATGGAAGATCTAGCATGTTCAACAGCCTGCGTCATATGGGCCGCCTGATCCGGGTCGGTTATACCCTGTCCCGCCATGACGCCTTGATGGACCTGCTGTCCCTGTTCGGCGAAGAACCCAAGATGATTGGTCGTTTTCGACAGTTGCGCAAGACGAAATCCACTCAAAAAGACACCGGCTACAGTCCGCTGGTCGACGCCTTTCAGTCTTTGGGGCCAAGTTTCATAAAAATTGGCCAGGCCATGGCCACCCGACCGGATATTGTGGGCCCGGATGTGGCGCTGGACCTGATGCGCCTGCAGGATAATGTCCCGCCATTTGACGGCGCCAAGGCCGTGCAGATCATAGAACAGGAACTTGACGCCTCGCTCGACGATCTGTTCCGCGATTTCGATATCACCCCGGTGGCGGCCGCCTCCATCGCCCAGGTACATTTCGCCACCACCAAGAACGGGCGCCGCGTCGCCGTCAAGGTATTACGGCCGGACATTGAAAAGGCTTTTGCCCGCGACCTCGAAAGCTTTCTGTGGCTTGCGAAGCTGATGGAACGCTTTTCCGCCAACATCAGGCGCCTGAAGCCAAGTTCCGTGGTCGACACCATCGCCGACACCATCGCCCTGGAAATGGATCTGCGCTATGAGGCCGCAGCGGCCTCCGAACTCAAAGAAAACATGGCCGACCACGCCGACTATATGGTCCCTGATGTGGACTGGGACCTGTCTCGACGGCGGGTGCTGACCACGACTCTGGTCGACGGCGTGCCTTTTTCGCAAAAAGACCGGATTGTTGAACAAAATTTTAACCGCAAGAAACTGGCGGAAAGCCTGATCCACAGCTTTCTCAATCAGGCGCTTGATCATGGTTTTTTCCATGCCGACCTGCATCAGGGCAACCTGTTTGCCTGCAGCGGTGACAAGATCACCGCAATTGATTTCGGCATTATGGGACGCATTGACAAAAAGACCCGGCGCTGCCTGGCCCAGATCCTTTACGGTTTTCTCAAACGGGATTACGACCTGGTGGCGCGGGCCCATTTCGATATCGGGTATGTACCACAAGACCAGTCTGTCGAGAAATTCACCCAGGCCATCCGCGCCATTGGCGATCCCATCGTCGGTAAACCGGTTTCCGAGATTTCCGCCGGAAATTTGTTGGCCCAACTTTTCGAGACCACCGAAACCTTTAATATGCAAACCCAGCCCCAGCTGCTTTTGCTGCAAAAAACCATGGTTACTGTCGAAGGCGTTGCCCTTGATCTCTATCCCGAGATCAACATGTGGGAAACATCCCGCCCTCTGGTGGAAAAATGGATGCTGGACAATCTCGGGCCTCAGGCCAAGGTACGGGACTTCGTCGAAACAACTTTGGATACCCTGCAACGCCTGCCGAAGATCATTGATGATCTCGAAGATCTGGCCCGTGCGGCCCGGAAATTTGAAAAAAATGCCCGCGCCGGCCGACGCAGCGCCCTGCGCCTGTTCTTTTACGGCCTGTCTGGCGGCGTGTTTGGCAGCATTTTCCTGTTTCTTCTGTATAAATCTTTTAATTAACATTATTTATTAGTAGTTATATTGATTTACCCCTTGATTACCCCTACATTAGGGGAAACACAGGTATAAGAGATAACCCGCAGAAAAGACAATACTATGGCTTTATCCCCTTCCAGCCCGCTTGCGGGTAAGCGTTTGTTACTGATCATCGGCGGCGGTATCGCCGCCTACAAATGTCTCGACCTGATCCGGCGACTGAAGGAACGCGGCATGACCGTACGTACCATCCTGACCAAGGGGGGCGCGGAGTTTGTCACCCCGCTTGCGGTGAGCGGACTCAGCGGCGAGAAATGCTATACTGATCTCTTTTCGCTCACCGATGAAACGGAAATGGGGCACATACGCCTGTCCCGGGAAGCCGATCTGGTCCTGGTCGCGCCGGCCACGGCCGATCTAATGGCCAAGATGGCCGCGGGAATTTCCGACAATCTGGCGACCACGGCCCTGCTTGCCACAGACAAACCGGTGATGATCGCCCCCAGCATGAACAGCCAGATGTGGCGCCATGCCGCGACCCAGCGGAATTTCGCCCGATTGCAACAGGACGGCATTCAGGTCATTGCCCCTGGTCAGGGCGAACTCGCCTGCGGCGAAGAAGGTCCCGGGCGACTGGCGGAAGTAGACGACATGGTCCGGGCGCTGGAACAGGTCTTCACCCCGGCATCCGCCCCGGTCACGAAGGCGGCCGGTGGTCCCTTGCACGGCAAGCATATACTGATCACCGCCGGGCCGACTCATGAGGCCATTGACCCGGTACGTTATATTGCCAACCGTTCTTCCGGTAAACAGGGCTACGCCATTGCCGAAGCGCTGCGGGATCGGGGTGCGCGGGTCACACTGGTCAGCGGCCCGACGTCCCTGACGCCCCCCGAGGGCATCACCACAGTGCCGGTGCAATCTGCGCTGGACATGCAGGCCGCCTGCACCGCCGCCCTGCCGGCTGACGTGGCAATTTGCGTCGCCGCCGTGGCCGATTGGCGGGTCGCCGCGACAGAATCACAAAAAATCAAAAAACAGACGGGAGATTTGCCCGTCCTGGAACTGACGGAGAATCCCGACATTCTGAAAATGCTGGCCCAGGCGGACCTGGGACGTCCGGAACTGGTGGTCGGCTTTGCGGCGGAGACAGAAAATGTCGCCGCCCACGCCCAGGCAAAACTCAAACGAAAGGGCTGCGACTGGATTGTCGCAAACGACGTCACGGCCCGCGACGGCGAAAGCGTCATGGGTGGAGACCACAATCAGGTCACGCTCCTCACCCCGGACGGAGCAGAGGACTGGAACCGCGCCCCGAAAGAACAAGTCGCGGCCCGGCTCGCCGACAAGATCATAGAATATTTTAAAAAATCATAATCAGGGATAACAACTATATGACCATCGTTGGATTTCAACAACTGCCTCACGGCGCAGGGCTTAAAACACCGGCCTATGAAACCCCGCAAAGCGCGGGCATGGATCTTATGGCCGCCCTGCCAGAAGGCGAGGAATTGACCCTAAAGGTTGGCGAGCGTCTGTTGGTGCCCACCGGATTCGCCATGGCCCTGCCCGGCGATCACGAGGCCCAGGTCCGCCCGAGGTCCGGCCTCGCCTGGAAGAACGGTGTCACCGTACTCAACAGCCCCGGCACCATAGACGCGGATTACCGCGGCGAAGTAAAAGTCATCCTGATTAATCACGGGCCAGAAGATTTTATCATCACCCGCGGCATGCGCATCGCCCAGATGGTGATTGCACCCATGACCCAGATTCGATGGGATCAGCGCGCGCAACTGGATGAAACCACCCGTGGCGCCGGCGGCTTCGGATCCACCGGCACAGCCAGTTAACAAAAGAGGAGCACACCATGTTTCGCCTCACCAAAAAAATGATTTACGCCTTGGAAGCCGTCGTCGATGTGGCCTATAATGGCCGCACCGGGCCGGTGCAATCCCGCGACATCACCCGCCGTCAGGAAATTCCCCAGCGTTATCTCGAACAGGTCATGCAACAACTTGTGCGGGCCGGGATACTGAAAGGCGTGCGCGGGCCAAAGGGTGGCTATAACCTCGCCCGGGAACGACGTCGTGTTTCTGTCGGGGAAATCGTCGAGGTGGTCAACAGCATGGACACCAAAGCGGAAAAGCAGGATACCCTGTCACAATCCCCGCTTGGCATTAAGGTGATCAACCCATTGATTGAGGATCTAAATAAGAGCATCATGAACCAATTGAATGACATCACCCTGCAGGACCTCTGTCAACAGGCCAGCAGCGAAGGGGTCGAGACCGATTCCACAAAGCATTTTACATTTAATATATAAGACGCAAGAAACCCGTCTAACCACAGGAGACTGATCATGTCCGTTACAGATACCGGCACTGAAGGCCGCGGAAAAATTTACGACAATATTATTGAAACCATGGGCAATACCCCGCTGGTGCGCATGAACCGGCTCGGTTCTGATCTGGGGGCCGAAATTCTGCTGAAGCTGGAATTCTTCAATCCGCTGGCATCGGTCAAAGACCGGATCGGCGCCGCGATGATCGCCAGCCTGGAAGAACAGGGTAAAATCACCGAAGGCACAAAAATTATTGAGCCAACATCCGGCAATACCGGCATTGCGTTGGCCTTTGTCTGTGCCGCCAAAGGCTATGACCTGACGTTGGTAATGCCTGAAAGCATGTCGCTGGAACGGCGGAAGATGCTGCTGATCCTGGGCGCCAAACTGGAATTGACCCCGGCGGAACTCGGGATGAAAGGCGCCATCGCCCGGGCGGAAGAAATGGTCGCCGCGGCAGGCAATGCCGTAATGCCACAACAATTCGCCAACCCCGCCAACCCCGCCATCCACGAAATCACCACCGCCCGGGAAATCTGGAATGATACCAATGGCGAAATCGATGTGTTGGTTTCAGGTGTCGGTACAGGCGGCACGATTACCGGTATCGCCCAGGCGCTCAAACCGAAGAAAAGTGACCTGCATGTGGTTGCCGTGGAACCGGAAGACAGCCCGATTCTGTCTGGAGGCCAACCCGGCCCTCATAAGATTCAGGGCATTGGCGCAGGCTTTATCCCGGAAATTCTCAACACCGAATATGTCGATGAAGTTCTGACCATCGGAAACGAAACTTCTTTCGAGACCGCCCGTCTGGTGGCCAGGAACGAAGGTATTCCTGTCGGGATTTCATCCGGCGCCGCCATCGCCGCCGCCCTGGAGCTGGCGGAACGCCCGGCCATGAAAGGTAAGAAAATCGTTGTGATTGTTCCCTCCTTTGCCGAACGCTATCTGTCCACTGCACTTTTTGACGGTCTCTAGGAAGGAACCTTACATGGGAACAGTAATTCTCCGGGTGCAGGGCACGGAAAGTACTCTAGAGACAGAGAACCTGACCATTGACCGTATCCTCGCCGAAGCCCGGGCGGTAAATTTGAAAGAGTTTGCCGTCACCCGCAACGGCGAGGAGGTCGAAAGCCCCGATGACCTCGTGGTTGAAGCCGGTGATATTTTTGTCATTCTGCCGGCCGATTACGCCGATCAGGATATTGTCATCGATATCGCCAACGACGACGAGGGTACCGACGTTATCAGCATGAGTGTAAAAAATCCCGATGCCCCTGAATGATGAGCAGCTGGATCGATATGCCCGCCATATCATCCTGAAACAGGTGGGCGGCGCCGGACAGCAAGATCTGCTTGCCGCCCGGGTTCTTGTGGTCGGGGCCGGGGGACTGGGCAGCCCGCTGCTGATGTATCTCGCCGCCGCCGGTGTCGGCACCCTGGGCATCATTGATGATGATGTGGTGGACCTGAGCAATCTGCAACGCCAGATCATCCATAGCACCTCGTCTGTAGGGTGCGCCAAAACCGACAGCGCGGTCGAGACACTGCGCGCACTCAATCCGGATGTGAAACTTATTTCCCATACCGCCCGCCTTACCGCCGATAACGCGCATGACATTATTAGCGGCTATGATCTGGTGGCCGATGGCTGCGATAATTTCGACAGCCGGTTTATCATCAATGATGTGTGTCTGGCGCAAAAGAAACCGCTGGTCTCCGCCGCCCTCAGTCAATTTGATGGTCAGGTTGCGACCTTCAAAGGCTATGAGGTGGACAAGCCCTGTTATCGCTGCTTCATCCCTGACCACCCCGGTACCGTCGGCAATTGCGCCGAAGCCGGAATCCTCGGGGCGGTCGCCGGGGTTGTCGGTAGTCTGCAGGCCGTCGAAGTTTTGAAGGAACTGCTCGAACTCGGCGATAGCCTGGCCGGGAAAATCCTGCTTTATGACGCCCTGAACGCCAGCAGTCGCACCATCCGGCTCCCGAAAGACCCGGGATGCCCAACCTGCGGCAAGCGATAGGTATGTCCGATATCTTTCCCTTTCTGACTGACAGACAGTTGACCGATCATACTGATCGTCTTCTGGACCTCAGCCTGCCCAAATCCCAGTGGACCCACGCCGGGCATCTGTCCGCGGCCTATGATCTGTTGCATCGTTATCCGGAAGAACATCTGATCCGGATCATGCCCGATCTGATCCGAAGCTATAACGAGGCCACCAACACGCCCAATACGGATCAGGAAGGTTATCACCATACCATCACCTTGTTTTATATTCGCGCCATTGCTCATTTTATACGCTGTCAGTCCCCCGATTCCCCATTTCTGGACGGATGCCGCGCTCTGGTAACCGGCCCATATGGCGCCAAGGATTTTATGCTGATGTATTACAGCAAAGCCGCTCTATTTTCCGTCACCGCGCGTCGGGAATGGATGGCCCCTGATAAGAACATTCCGGAATTCGCATTGTTTTAATCTCATTTACACTCGCCTTTATCGCAATCCCCTCGGCACGGCGTGATCAGTATCGTAAACATGATTCTGTTGTTAAGTATTTGTATTTTACAGGCGCCGGCAGGTCACTGCTTCCTCATCTTCCCGCTGGCGCCTGACAAATGAGATCGAACAAGATGAATTTTCGCGATAAAATGAACCATCTGGCGCTTTATACCCTGTTTGGTCTGGCATGTGTTTTGTCGGTCAACATGGTGCCAGATGATCCGGCCTGCACCCCGCCCAAAACAGAGAAACCCGCAGACGGCGCCCTGAAGTTAGACGCCCTCTGCGAGTCTGAATTTCTCAAAACCCACGTTTTTTAAATGACTTAAACCCAGTCTTCCAATACCCGGTCCGGTGGATTATGACCATCGGCAAAGGTCTTGATATTGATCAGCACCTTTTCGCCCATGTCATTACGGCCTTCGGTGGTCGCCGACCCCATATGGGGCAGAGCCACGACATTGGGCATTTCAAGGAATTTCGGATTAACCGCCGGCTCATTTTCAAACACATCAAGCCCGGCCCCGGCCAGTTCTCCCGCCGCCAACATCCGAATCAGGGCATTTTCATCAATCACTTCGCCGCGTGACGTGTTGATCACAAAGGCATGGCGTTGCATCAGTTTCAACCGCCGGGCCGACAACAAATGGTATGTCGCCGGTGTATGCGGGCAGTTGACGGAAATGATGTCCATCCGCGCCAGCATCTGGTCCAGGCTCTCCCAGTAAGTGGCTTCCAGTTCCTCTTCCACAGCCGCATCGATCCGGTGACGATTATGGTAATGGATCGACAGGCCAAAGGCTTTCGCGCGCCGCGCCACCGCCTGACCAATACGTCCCATCCCGATAATACCGAGACGCTTGCCCCAAATGCGGGATCCGCGCAGACCGGTCGGGGACCAGCCACTCCATTCACCACTCTGCAAAAGACGTTCGCCTTCAATCAACCGCCGTGGCACGGCCAACAGCAACGCCATGGTCATATCGGCAGTGTCTTCGGTCAGGACCCCCGGCGTATTGGTGACCGTGATCCCGCGTTGACGGGCCGACGCCAGATCCACATGGTCAATACCCGCGCCGTAATTGGCAATCAGTTTCAATTGTGGTCCTGCCTGGGCCAGGATACGTGAATCAAGACGATCAGTCACCGTCGGCACCAGAACATCCGCCTCCTTGACCGCATCCGCCATTTCGGCGGGGGTGAACGCATGATCATCCAGATTGAGACGGACATTGAATAATTCCATCATCCGTGTTTCAATAATGTCAGGCAACTTTCTCGTGACGATGACCAATGGCTTTTTGGCAGTCATGCGGAACTCCGGTTTTTATTATCATTAGGTATAAAAGGCTTGTGGTCGCCTTTTGATGTATTAATATGTCTAGCAGAAATACATATTTTATTCAAACCTCCAGATCAGTATTTGACGCAATTCCGTGCTAAAAAACACACCCCTTCAACAGGAAAACCGCAGAATGTTACGCCGCCCCTTCATATTCTTCCTTCTTGTCTTGCAAACCTGCTTTGCCGGAGGTATTTCGGCGCAGGCAGTTGAAAAACAGGTCATGGGAAAATCTGGCTATCTGGTGCCCCGTTTTTCCTCTCTGGCCAAGAACAAAGTATACGTTCGTACCGGCCCAGACAGCAAATATCCCGTACTCTGGGTCTATAAAAAAGCCGGTTTGCCGGTCAAGGTAATCGCAGAATATCGTGATTGGCGGAAAATTGTCGATTCCGAAGGCGCCACCGGCTGGGTCTGGGGGCCCCTGATTTCCAGCCGTCGCAACGGGCTGATTATTGCGGAACAGCAGGAGCTTCTTGAGGCGCCGGGATATTTAAATGGCAAAGCGCCCAAAGTCGCCGTAATTGCAGAGGCCGGCGTAATTGGCAGAATTCTCGCCTGTCAGCAAGGCTGGTGCCGTCTTGATGTCAACGGATTCAAAGGCTGGATGCCCCAGGGACACTTCTGGGGTACGCTCAAAGGCGAGGTTATTGATTAGCTGGGGAAGGCAGAAATCTTTACGACGCGGCCTCGTCAGCATCCGCCACATGGATAACCACCTCAACCCGAGAGAATTTCTTGCCTTCCGGCGCTTGCGGCAGTTGATCAATCGTGATGGCCCCGGGGGGGACATCCGAGAGAAGGCCTTCTTTTTCCATAAAGAAATGATGATGTTCAGTCGTATTGGTATCAAAGTAGGTGCGCCCGGAATCAATCACCACTTCCCGCAGTAATTTAGCGTCCGTAAACTGATGCAGGGTATTATACACCGTCGCCAAAGATACGTTGACATTAACCTGTTCTGTTTCCTCATGCAGCATTTCTGCCGTAACATGGCGGCTGGGGCCGTCAAACAGAAGTTTCGCCAATGCCAGACGTTGGCGGGTGGGGCGCAGGCCCACTTCGCGCAGTTTTTCAACCACTTGCGTGAAAGGTCGTTGTTTTCTATTCTCTGACATCATCATATCCATACGCTTACTGAAGCCCTATACTACGCTGATCTGCCGAAATAATAAACAGCTTTAACAATTCCGGATCAATCCCCGGTCAAAATCCGGTCCACCAGCTGCTTTACCGTCGGAACAAAACCATTGCTGAAGAAAGGGTCCGTGGAAAAGTTCGCCGCCGAATGGCCCGCGAACATCAGATTATCTTCCAAAGCCCCCCCGTGAGCAATATCCATCAAGGTTTTCTGAATACAAAAACTTCTCGGATCAGCGCCACGGCCTGTAGAATATTTGGTTTCCGGATTATCGGCCCAGTTAGAGAATTTACACTGGCTGAGACAGCCCATGCAATCCTTCTGGTCTTTACGAATTTCCAGAGCCTCTGTCGGTTTGACAAAAACCAGCGTGCCATCCGGGGTTTTCATACCTTCGCAATAACCCGCGGAAATCCAGGCTTCCACTTTGGGCTTATCTTCCGGCTGAACAAAATACTTGCGTTTTCCTGCCTGAATCTCGGCGGAAAAGGCTTCACACGGCTTGGCCTGGAAGGCCACTTGCCGTTCTGAGCGGGCTTCCAGATTACGCAGGAATTTATTGCGCACGGCCGAAGAATAAAATCCGGTCGGGCTGAAACGGTGCAACAGGATATCGCCTTCCGACAGTTTGGTCAGGGCGTCTTTCCATATTTGCGGGATCGGGCTTTCCTGGGTCAAAAGCGGCCGGGTTCCGAACTGAAAGGAAATCAGGCCGATTTCCGGGTTATTAAGCCACTTGGCCCAGTCCCGCAGATACCAGACCCCCCCGGCCATAATAATGGGCACATGCTGCAGGCCAAATTTATTCATCATCGTGCGCAAAGCCGCAACACGAGGATAAGGGTCCTGGGGATCGCGCGGGTCTTCCGCATTGGACAGGCCATTATGACCCCCGGCGAGCCATGGATCTTCATAGACCACACTGCCGAGCCAGTTGCCATATTTTTTATAAGCGCGTTTCCACAGAATACCGAAGGCCCGGGCAGACGAAATAATGGGATGATAGAAAACCTCGTGCTTCGCCGCGATTTCGCTGAGTTTATAAGGCATGCCCGCGCCACAGGTTACCCCATGCACAAGTCCTTTTGTTTTGGCCAGAACGCCTTCAAGCACCGCTTCCGCGCCGCCCATTTCCCAAAGTACATTGATGTGAATGCGGCCTTCGCCCCCGGAAACCTCGTGGGCCTGTTGTACCTGGGTAATGCCGCCGTCGACACCGTAATCAACCAATTCCTGATGCCGTTCGATACGGGTTTTGCCATGATACACCTGAGGAATAATATTCCCCTGATCATCATAACTGTCTGCATTAACGCAGCTTACGGTGCCCACCCCACCAGCAGCAGCCCATGCCCCTGCACTTATGCCGTTTGTGGCTGAAATTCCTTTGCCGCCTTCTACAAGCGGGAGAACCTCTTTCCCCGACATCATCATTGGTTTCAGTAAACTCATAGCACCCTATACCCTATATCACGACAGCATACATCCGCCGAATTCCGCTAAGTTTAGGCCGGATGATCTCTCTCTTATATAGGCATTACCCCGCCCAATTCAAGAAAGGCTCACATCCGGCCAATTTTTAGATCATTTTATCGATCCGAAGTTAAAGAGAAGAGGATTTATTCCTCGTCCCCTTCTTTGTTTTGGAGATCTTCGCCAGTTTCCTGGTCGACCACACGACGGCTCAACCGAACCTTGCCGCGGTCATCAATGCCAAGAACCTTGACCTTGATGATGTCGCCTTCACTGACCACATCGGACACTTGCTTCACCCGATGATCTTCCAGTTCACTGATGTGAACCAGACCATCACGGCTGCCAAGGAAGTTCACGAAAGCGCCGAAATCAACGGTTTTAACAACTTTACCTTCGTAAATTTTGCCCACTTCAGGCTCTGCAACGATGCCTTCGATCCATTTCAGGGCCGCTTCAATGGCGGACAGATCGGAAGAGGAAACCTTGATGGTCCCGTCGTCTTCAATGTCAACCTTGGCGCCGGTCACTTCACAGATTTCGCGGATCACTTTACCACCGGTCCCGATCACTTCGCGGATTTTCTCGCGGTTGATCTGGATGGTTTCGATCCGTGGCGCGTGATCGCTCATTTCTTCACGGGCGCCACTCAGGGCACTGTTCATTTCTTCCAGGATATAAGCCCGGCCACCGGCCGCCTGCTTCAATGCCACATCCATGATTTCACGGGTAATCCCGGCAATCTTGATGTCCATCTGCAAGGATGTAATCCCTTCGGACGTCCCGGCTACCTTGAAGTCCATGTCACCCAGGTGATCTTCATCCCCCAGAATGTCAGAGAGAACCGCATAATCGTCACCTTCCATGATCAGCCCCATGGCGATACCGGAAACCGGCCGCTTCAGAGGAACACCCGCATCCATCATGGACAGGGACGCCCCACAAACAGACGCCATGGAAGAGGACCCGTTGGATTCTGTGATTTCAGACACGATCCGGATGGTGTAAGGGAATTCTTCTGGTGTTGGCAGAACCGCACGAAGCGCCCGCCAGGCCAGTTTACCGTGACCGGTTTCCCGGCGGCTGGTGCCCATCATGCGACCAACTTCACCGACAGAATAAGGCGGGAAGTTATAATGCAGCATGAAACGTTCTTTGTAGGTGCCTGTCAGGGCGTCGATGAACTGTTCATCATCACCGGTACCCAGTGTGGTTACAACGGCAGCCTGTGTTTCCCCGCGGGTAAACAAGGCGGAGCCATGTGCCCGGGGCAAAATGTTCACATGAGAGGAAATCGCCCGGACCTTGTCCAGTTCACGGCCATCAATCCGGTTACGGGTTTTGATGATGTCGCCGCGGACAATTTTCTTTTCCAGCTTTTTCAGCAGTTCAGAAACCACACCGGACATGGCGTCGTCATCTTCCGCCACCAGTTCCGCCTTAACGCGGTCCTTGATTTCACCCAAAAGACCGGATCGGGTCTGTTTGATTTTTTCCGCATAAGCCGCACGCATGTCGGCTTCCGCCAATTCTGCGATTTTGGCTTCCAGCGCGGAATGATCTACCGGCTCTGGCAGTTCCATCGGCTCTTTGGCCGCAACTTCCGCCAGTTCGATGATCGCATCGATCACCGGCTGCATCTGTTCGTGACCGAACATCACCGCACCAAGCATAACTTCTTCAGACAGCTCGTTGGCTTCTGATTCCACCATCAATACAGCATCGCGGGTTCCGGCAACCACCAGATCAAGATCGGATGTTTCCAGCTGTTCGAACGTCGGGTTCAGAACATATTCGCCGTCGATATAACCAACACGTGCGGCGCCAATCGGACCCATGAACGGCAGACCGGAAATGGTCAATGCAGCACTGGTGCCTACAAGAGCGGCGATGTCAGGGTTATTTTCCAGGTCATGGGACATCACAGTCGCAACGATCTGGGTTTCATTCTTGTAGCCATCAACAAACAGAGGGCGGATCGGACGGTCGATCAAACGACAGATCAGTGTTTCCGCTTCGGATGGACGGCCTTCACGTTTAAAAAAACCGCCTGGAATTTTACCGGCGGAATAAGCGCGTTCTTGATAGTTTACTGTCAGCGGGAAAAAATCAATCCCTGCTTTGGGTGTTTTGGCCCCTGTGGCCGCGACAAGACAGGATGTCTCGCCGTAAGTCACCATCACGGCGCCATTTGCCTGGCGGGCCACTTGACCGGTTTCCAGAACCAATGTCCGGCCACCCCAGTTAATCTCTTTTCTATGTATTTCAAACATATATATCTTACCTTAACCTACGGTCTCCGATACTCTGCCCGAGGCCCATCCCCGGGCAGGGTATTTCGAAAACCTATGTACAAGACCCCTATGGTCCTGCATATGCCCGCATTATTTCCGCAGGCCGAGACGCTTAATCAATGACTGATAGCGTGCATCATCTTTTGATTTCAGATAGCTCAACAGGCTGCGGCGTTTGTTGACAAGCATCAACAGACCACGACGTGAATGGTTATCTTTCTTATGACCTTTGAAATGTTCGGTCAGATTAGCAATTCTGGTTGTCAGAATAGCGACCTGTACCTCAGGAGACCCTGTATCACCTTCGACTGTTGCGAATTCTTTGATCAGTTCCTGTTTCTTTTCAGCAGTAATCGACATCGTATACTCCTTAAATTTAAAGTTTAAAAATTAAAAACCCGCACCGGCCTGAGAATTGTCATATCTGGATTCTGGTCCGTTTCGCATAACGCCACAAGGCGTTCGCCGGCCATAGCCCTGACAATCCCCGATTCGATCGGGCCTGAGACACTCAGCGCCTGTCCATGAGACAGGAGCGTCGCTTGTTCTTCTGTAACGGCCAGTGCCAAGATGTCGTCCAGCACGGTCACTACAGGGAGAATCCAATCCTCAGGCGGCGCACTATGGCCCAATTCCTCTAACTTTTCCAGTGAAATCGACTTGGCCAAATCAAAAGGCCCGACAGCCGTTCGCCGGAGAAAAGAGACATAACCCACCGTGTTCAGCCGAAGAGCCAAATCACGGGCCAGCGAACGCACATAGGTGCCCTTGCCGCAGGTTACCTGAAGGGTTGCCTGATCGCCGTCTAATGACAGCATTTTTAAATCAAATATATCCACGTTGCGGGATTTTATCTCAAAATCTTCGCCCGCCCGGGCCAGATCATAGGCCCTTTTTCCGTCGATCTTGATCGCGGAATAGGCTGGTGGTATTTGTTGAATGCACCCGATAAATTCCGGCAGAACTTCTGTGATATCCGCCGCGCCCGGACGATGATCAGAGGTCGCAACAATTTCACCTTCCGCATCATCTGTGCTGCGGGATTCACCAAACGTCACGGTGAAGACATAGATCTTGCGGGCATCCATAATGAAGGGAATGGTCTTTGTTGCTTCACCACATGCAATCGGCAGAATGCCGGACGCCAACGGGTCCAGCGTGCCGCCATGGCCAATTTTCTGAGCCTTGGTAACCCAGCGGCATTTGCCAACCACCTGGGTCGAGGTCATGCCGAGCGGCTTGTCTATCACCAGCCAGCCGTCAACCTTGTTGCCTTTACGCTTCCGCCCCAAGGTCAATTGCCCTCGGGTTCATCGGCATCCGGCTTTTCCACCAGGTCCTGCGCCACATGGGGACTGTGCAGCAACTGGTCGATATGATCCGCTTCACTAAAACTGCTGTCACTGCTGAATTTCAGTTTGGGAAGATATTTCATATTGACCATACGCGACAATTGACCCCGAATATATTTGTTGCACCGGTTCAGCCCCTGAACCACATCTTCTTCATGTACTCCGCCAAGCGGCATGACATAAATGGTGGCATTGCGCAGGTCCGGACTGCAGCGGACCTCGGTCACGGTAATCGAAACGCCTTCAAGCGCCGGATCGCGAATTTCGCCGCGGGCGAAAATTTCTGACAGAGCGTGGCGGATATTTTCGCCAACCCGCAGCAGCCGATGGCTTGTACCGCGCTCTTCCTGGGGTGATGTGGACATGTGATATCCTAACTTATACTGGAGTTCTTGAAAGGCCTGAGTGTAGCATAAAGCGGCCCGCCTGAGATACAGGGAGCCGCCTTAATTCATCATATCGGCCTGTTACAGGTTACGTTCGATTTCCTCAACCGAGTAACATTCGATAATATCACCCTTTTTCAGATCGTTATAACCGGTAAAGTTCATACCGCATTCAACGCCTGACTGAACTTCGTTGACATCATCCTTGAAGCGCCGCAGAGACTCGAGGTCACCTTCATAGATCACCACATCATCGCGCAGCAGACGGGCTTTTTCGCCCTTGCGAATGACACCGTCAAGCACCAGACACCCGGCAGCCTTACCTGTTTTACCCGCAGAGAAGATATCAAGGATTTCCGCCGACCCGAGAATGGTCTCGCGCAATTCCGGCGCCAATTTGCCGGACATGACCGTCTTGATATCATCAACCAGGTCATAAATCACGGAATAGTAGCGAATTTCGACACCTTCCTGATGGGCCAGTTCCGCAGCCTTGCGACTGGCCCGAACATTAAAGCCCAGGATCGGCGAATTGGAAGCCGATGCCAGAGTAACATCGGATTCTGAAATGCCACCGACGGCAGAATGCAGAATTTTCGCCTGAACCTCATCGGTATTCATTGCCTCAAGCGCCCCGACAATGGCTTCGCAGGAGCCCTGAACATCGGCCTTGATTACCAGCGGCACGAGTGCCGCCTGTTTGGCGCTTAACTGCTCAAACATGGCTTCCAGCGTTGCTTTCGGTTTGGCTTCCTTGGCGATCCGGTCACGCTCTTTACGGAATTCAGACACTTCCCGCGCCTTGGCTTCCGTATCCACAACCGTAAACACATCACCCGACCGCGGCAGACCGTTCAAACCGAGGATTTCAACCGGCACAGAAGGACCCGCCTTCTTGATGTTGCGGCCGTGGTCATTAAGCATGGCACGCACCCGGCCCCATTCGTTCCCACAGACGAAGAGATCACCCACATTCAACGTACCGCGCTGCACCAGCACTGTGGCGACAGAACCTTGCCCTTTATCCAGACGGGCCTCCACCACAATACCTTCGGCGTTACGGTTTTTATTGGCCTGCAGAGACAGAATTTCGCTCTGCAGCTGAATAGCTTCCTCAAGCTTGTCCAGGTTGGTGCGGTTCTTGGCAGAAACCTCAACATCCAACACTTCCCCGCCCATGGTTTCCACGAACACTTCATGCTGCAACAGATCCTGACGCACCTTGTCGGCATTGGCGCCCGGTTTGTCCATCTTGTTGATCGCGACGATGATCGGAACACCGGCCGCTTTGGCATGGCTGATGGCTTCGATGGTTTGTGGCATGATGCTGTCATCCGCCGCAACCACCAGGATCACGATATCGGTTGACTCAGCCCCACGGGACCGCATGGCCGAGAAGGCCGCATGACCTGGTGTATCCAGGAAGGTAATTTTCTCGCCGTTGCCCATGCGCACCTGATAGGCGCCAATATGCTGGGTAATGCCCCCGGCCTCGCCATCCGCCACATCCGATTTACGGAAAGCATCAAGCAAGGACGTCTTACCATGATCCACATGACCCATAACGGTCACAACAGGCGCGCGCGGCTCCAGATCAGCTTCGGTATCTTCCGGTCCGGACAGATCAATTTCAACATCGGAGGCGCTGACACGTTTGACCTTATGGCCAAATTCTTCAACGATCAATTCCGCGGTATCCTGATCAATTTCCTGATTGGCGGTCGCCATCACGTCCATTTTCATCAAAGCGCGGATCACATCAACGGTTTTTTCCGTCATCCGGCTGGCCAGCTCGGCCACTGTAATGTTGTCCGGAATAATAACTTCACGGAAAACCTTCTGCTGTATACCTTGACCGCCTTTACGTTTTTCTTTCGCCCGTTGACGTTTCAACGCCGCAAAACTGCGCTGACGTTCCTGAACACCACCTCCGGACAAGGCTTGGGTTACGGTCAGTCGTCCACTACGACGCACCGGCTCACCACGACCACGGCTTGGCTTGGCCGCCGGACGGGGCTCTTCCGCAGCCGGCTTAAGAGGAGCCTTCATGCCGGATTTGGGGCCCGTTTTAGACTCTGCAGCCTTATCCGCCACAGGTTTTGCTTCCACCTGTTTGGCTTTTTCTTCTTGCTCGGCCTGGGCGTGTAGTTCGGCTTCGACTTTTTTCTTTACTTCAATATCGGCCTGGAATTTGGCATCATCCTTGGCAGCCTGTTTCGCATCAACGGCAGCCTTCTTGGCCTCTTCCTTTTCCGCTTCTGCGCGGGCTGCGGCTTCTACAGCACGCTTTTTCGCGGCTTCCGCTTCTTCCTTGGCACGACGCTCATTTTCCTTTTGCGCGACTTCCAGTACCCGCGCCCGGTTCTGAAGTTCCGCATCGGTCAATTGACGACCGCCCTTGGCCGCTGGTTTGCGACCCGCCGTAGCGCTGGCGCCACCTGCGGTCAATGTCTTTTTCTTTTGTGGTGCATCTGCACTTGCAGCAGGGGTAGAGGCTGTCGGAGTCGCCGGTTTTTCACCAGGGATCACCAGCTTCTTCTTGCGCTGAACGACCACACCGCCGGGCGCCCGCGTTGTCGGGGCGGCAGCTGAGGTCTTCAGCTGCAGCGTTTTCCTGCCCGCCGCAGGATCTTTATCCTTGCCCGGAACAGTCAGTGTTTTCTTGTTGTCCTTATCGTCGCTCATTCTATATTCGCCTTCAGCTCACTCTTAAAAAGGATCCATATGTCAGGATATCACCGCATGGCAATATCCTCATATCTGGAAAACTCAGCCAAAAAGCTTTCCGTCATCCCGCCTGGCAATAACGCCACATGCACAGCATTGGACAGACCTAATGTCTGACCCAACTCTTCGCGGGTGAACATATCAATCACTCGCAATTTATCAAGAACATTCCCCAAACCCGAGCATAATTTACTGCGCCCGTTGTCTGCGGCATCATCCGCGGTAATCAACGCCCGGCACTTTCCAGCCTGTAATTTGGCCCGTACCTTTTCAAAGCCTGTAATCAAAAGACCTGCCCGATTGACAAGTCCCAGATAGTTCAGACAGCGTTGCCGCAATAACTGTTCCACTATGTCCGGAAGATTTTCATCCACCCGAACTGTTCGTTTTACGTCTTTTTTGTCGTCCGTTACATCTTCGTCGTCCAACGTCTCCACATCCGCAGCCTTGCGGGAGGAGGCGCTAAGCGCCCGATGTCCAAACCGGACAAAAATCTTTTTCTTCATGGCACTCTCGAGCACCGCCCGATCCGCCAGGATCCATCCCCCGCGCCCCGGCAATTTCGCCGCCACATCAGGGGTCACATTGCCTTCCGGGTCAAGCACAAACCGGATCAGTTTTTGCACCGGGTGGCTTTCGCCCGTCATCAGACATTTACGTTCCCGGCTCTTTGGGGCCCGGCTCTTTAGAGCACGTTTTTTTGGGCCCCGTTCATCCGGGTTCACGGATTTTCGGGGGGATGGCCTGTTTTTTACCATGCTACCGCCCTTCGATCCGCTCTATTTCGCGTCACCGTCTTCCGCAACTTCAGCTGCTTCAGCTTCCTCAGCTTCTTCAGATGCGTCTTCTTCATCATCGAACCAATGCGCCCGCGCCGCCATGATGAAAGCGTTGGCCTGATCTTCATCCAGACCAGTACCCCGCAAAATACCGTCTTCACGACTGATCAGCTCATCAGCAGACAAATCACCCAGATCGTCCAGGGTTTTAACGCCTGCCTCGCCAAGAGTCACCATCATAGCCGGCGTCATACCTTCAATGGCCGCAATCTCGTCAGACACCCCGAGTTCAAGGCGGGCTTTTTCAGATTCAACCGCCTGACGTTCGAGAGATTCACGGGCCCGGTTCTGCAATTCTTCCACCAAACCTTCGTCGAAACCTTCAATGCCGGCGAATTCTTCCGGCGCCACATATGCAACCTCTTCCATATTGCGGAAACCTTCCGCCACCAGCAACAGGGCCAACGTTTCGTCCACGTCCAGCTGATCAACGAAAATTTCCGTGCGGGCTTTATATTCGGCCTGACGTTTTTCAGATTCGGCAGCCTCAGTCATGATGTCGACCTGCCATTCGCTCAATTGCGACGCCAGACGCACATTCTGTCCGCGACGACCAATGGCGAGGCTCAACTGATCTTCCGGCACGACAACGTCGATACGCTTACGATCCTCATCCATCACTACTTTCGCCACATCCGCCGGCGCCAGTGCGCTGATGATAAAGGTCGCGGGGTCCGGAGACCATTGAATGATGTCAATTTTCTCACCGGCCAGTTCGTTCACCACAGCCTGAACCCGGGAACCGCGCATACCAACACAAGCCCCGACTGGATCAATAGAGCCGTCCGCACTGCGCACAGCGATCTTGGCCCGGCTGCCCGGATCACGGGCAACACCCATGATTTCAATCACGCCATCATAAATTTCCGGTACTTCCTGGGCAAACAGCTTGGCCATAAAGTCAGGATGAGAGCGGGACAGAAAAATCTGCGGGCCACGCTGTTCCCGGCGGACCTCAAAGATATAGGCCCGAATACGATCGCCATTGCGCATATGCTCCCGTGGGATCATCTGATCCCGGCGGATCACGGCTTCCGCCTGACCCACATCAACGATCACATTGCCATACTCAACCCGTTTGACAACGCCATTGACGATCTCGCCAACCCGTTTTTCATATTCATCGTACTGGCGCTGACGCTCCGCATCGCGCACTTTCTGCACGATAACCTGCTTGGCCGTCTGGGCCGCAACCCGGCCAAAATCGATAGGAGGCAGTTCATCGGCCAGAACATCACCAATCACCGCGCCTTCTTTCAGCTTCACCGCATCGGCGACGCTCAGTTCAGTTGCATGATTTTCTACGTTTTCAACAACT
Source organism: Paremcibacter congregatus (assembly GCF_006385135.1). GTDB lineage: Bacteria > Pseudomonadota > Alphaproteobacteria > Sphingomonadales > Emcibacteraceae > Paremcibacter > Paremcibacter congregatus. The sequence goes on along the minus strand of NZ_CP041025.1, from coordinate 4,165,079 downwards.
TCCATAACGCGATAGAGTTTGATGTCGCCGGTTTTGCGCTCGATATGGGCCTTGATTTCATTTTCCGCACCATAACGGGACCGGGCCGCTTTCTGAATGGCTTCTTCCAAAGCTTCCAGAACCAGCTCCTTGTCGATGCTTTTTTCCCGCGCAACCGCATCAGCAATTTGCAATAATTCAATTCTGTTCGCACTAACTGCCGTTGTCATTTCATGAACTCCATTCACGCTCACCTGAGCATCTGTTCTATGCCCGACTTGTGGGCCCCATTACTGCTTGCGCGATGCCGCGGCGAGCAACTCATCTGTTAATACCAATTTCGCCCGATGGATATTATCAAAATCCACCGCGTATACTTCTCCGTCAACCTTGATCTGGACCAGATCGTCTGTCACACCCTGCAGCAGGCCGCGATAACGCCGACGCCCGTCTTCGGGAACCGACAGTTCAATCTTGGCTTCATAACCTGTATAATTTTCAAAATCCTTGCGCCGGGTCAGGGGACGGTCAACACCAGGCGTACTAACCTCCAACACATATTCTCCGGCAATGGGATCTTCCACATCCATGATCACTGAGATTTCACGACTCAATTTTTCACAGTCTTCAATCAACATCGTACCGTCCGGACGTTCCGCCATGATTTGCAAGGTTACATCCCCCCCAGTGGCGGAATTCACCATGGCAATACGAACGATTTCATACCCCATCTCTTCCGCGACGGGGTCGATAATTTCATGCAGTTTTTTCAGTTGTGACGACACATGTAATCCAATAAAGCTCTCACCAAACAAAAATGCAGGCCAGTGAAACACTTGCCCGCACTTTAACATTTCAAGTGATTCGGTTGCTATATATATAGTCGAAAACCCGAGAACTTCAAGTGAATTGTATGATCCCGTACAATCGGGCGAATTTGTCAGGAACGTGGCCGACGAACGAAGCGAAGATAACTGCTCTTCCGGCCTTGCGCCAATGACTTGGTTTCATAGCGTGTTGCAGGCCAATCTTCTGGTCGGCTCTGCCAATTCTGCGGCTTATCCGCCAACCAGTTAAAATCTTCATTATCCAGCATATGGGCCATAATCCAGCGGCAATATTCCATATGATCCGTCCCGATGCGTAATTCCGCCCCATCTTTCAACAATCGCGCCAACACCGCAATATTGCCCGCACTGACAATACGTCGCTTGTGATGACGGGCTTTGGGCCAGGGGTCAGGAAACAGGATGAACGCCCGACCCAGAGACTGGTCCGGCAAGCTGTCCATCAACAGCCGCGCATCATCCATAAAGACCCTTACATTGGACAAGCCTTGTTGATCGACCTGATCCACCAGCCCGGAAACGCCATTCAGAAAAGGTTCGCTGCCGATCATGCCAACCCCGGGGTGCGCCGCAGCCTGGGCCGCCAGATGCTCCCCCTTGCCAAAACCAATTTCGAGCCAGTAATCGCGCAAGCTTTCGGTAAAATATTCTTGTGGAGGAACGGGGGGCGCGGACGCCTCCCCCTCTGTAACCGGCAAACGGATTTCGATTTCCGGCATCCATTTGTCCATCCGCGCCTGACGCGCTTCGGAGAGGGCTTTGCCCTGCCGGCGACCGTACACCCGGCTGCCCTGAATATCTTCGAGATGTTTCATACAAATGATATAGGGCCCGACGGGCCCCATTTCAATTTAAAAAGCATGCCGCACGCAAATTTGCGTCCTCTGCCCTAAAATTGGCTTTTCAGGCGATCCACCAGATCAAGCTTCTCCCAGGAAAATCCGCCATCCGCATCCGGTGTACGGCCAAAATGGCCATAAGCCGCCGTGCGCTCATAAATCGGCCGGTTCAGATTTAAATGCTCCCGAATGCCGCGCGGACTCAGATCCATGACTTCATACAACAACTTCTCCAGCACCGCCGGATCCACCTTGCCAGTACCGTGGAAGTCCACATAAAGAGACAAGGGGTGAGACACACCAATAGCATAAGACAACTGTATGGTACAGCGATCAGCAAGACCGGCTGCAACCACATTCTTGGCCAGATAACGCGTGGCATAAGCGGCCGAGCGGTCCACTTTTGTCGGATCTTTACCAGAAAATGCACCGCCGCCATGCGGGGCGGCGCCACCATAGGTATCGACAATAATCTTGCGGCCCGTAAGACCCGCATCACCATCCGGTCCGCCAATGACAAAATTGCCCGTCGGGTTGATATAAAGCTCTGTCTCGGAAGACATCCAGCCTTGCGGCAGATTTTTTTCAATATGCGCCCGGACAATCTCCTTGACCTGATCCTGGGATGTCTCGGCGCTATGCTGAGTAGACACCACGACCGATGTTGCCGCAACCGGCACACCATTCTCGTAACGCAAGGTCACCTGACTTTTCGAATCCGGCCCGAGCTCCGTAAGTCCCCCATGGCGCACATCGGCCAGAGATTCGAGAATCTTGTGAGAAAAATAAATCGGGGCCGGCATGTAGGCGTCGGTTTCATTGGTGGCAAAACCAAACATGATTCCCTGGTCACCCGCCCCTTCATCTTTATCTGCACCGCTATCAACGCCCATTGCGATATCAGCGGATTGCTCATGCACATGCACATCAACCGCCATATTCTCCCAATGAAAGCCATCCTGTTCGTACCCGATTTTCTTGACAACCCGCCGTGCCGCGGCTTCCATGGCATGGGCATCAACCGAAGCCGGTCCCCGCACCTCACCCGCCAGCACAACTCGATTTGTCGTGGTCAGCGTTTCTACCGCAACCCGTGATTCCGGGTCGGCGGCCAGAAACAAATCGACGATAGAATCCGAAATACAGTCCGCGACCTTATCTGGGTGGCCCTCTGATACGGATTCACTGGTAAATAAATAATTTGCTCTGGACATGGCGCTTCTCCATCAGGTTCTTAATATGAAGGGAAGATATAACACATCCTATATATAAAGAAAGCTTTATATTTAATAAACGTGCTTTACGGGCAAAATAAAAGCCTGCATCTTACGTGATACAGGCTTTCTTTCATACGACAGTTCGCGACCTTAAATTTGAATTATTCTGCAGGGCGGTCTTCCAGAGGGGCTTCATGCTCAACCCATTTCGGCATGGTTGCATGGTTCTCAGCTGTAACGCCGGCACGCCCGAGTACGATAGGGATCGTGCGTAACAAAATTTTGATGTCCGTCATAAGGCTACAATGATCCACATACCAAACATCAAGAATGAACTTCTGGTTCCAGCCAATTGAATTGCGGCCCATGACCTGAGCCCAACCACTGATGCCGGGACGTACTTCATGACGCCGCATCTGCTCAGTGGTATAGCGTGACCCATATTCCGCAATAAACGGCCGGGGTCCAATCAGGCTCATATCCCCGATCAGGACATTCCACAACTGAGGAAGTTCGTCAACGCTCCAGTCGCGCAACAGCTTGCCGAACCGGGTCAGACGATATTCATCAGGCAAAAACTCGCCCGCCTCATCGACGCAATTTGTCATACTGCGGAATTTCCAGATTCTGAAGGACTGTCCATTTAACCCCAGACGTTCCTGGGTAAAGAAAATCGGGCTGCCCAACTTCAGTCGGACCAGCGCCATCGCCGCCAAGAGCAAAGGAGATAATATTACTAATAAAGAAAAAGAGCCCATAATATCCAGGAGTCTCTTCCATACGTTCTTGTATGTTATGCCGCGCATGTGCTTCCTCATTGTCGTTTGTTCTGTAATAACCTTTTTAGGTTAATGCAACATTAATGAGCCAAACCTTGACTCATCACATTAGACTCTACTGAACGACCCCCCAATTAGCATCCTCTTTAAAAAACATTAAATATTGCGGTTTTGGGTCGCATTTATACAAAGTGCGTCCGTGAAGTAGCACTTTGTATTATTCATGACAAGCAAAAATAGTCAATTAGTCCTAATAGACTATGGGTTTTTGCTCCCCATCGCCGCGCAATATAATTTATTTATATGACCGCAATGTGTCCATTATCAGATCAATGGTTTTTTTCCGCCCGTACAAGGCAATGAAAGATCCCATTCTCGGGCCTTGCTTCTGGCCAAGCAAAATTTCGTACAAAGCCCCGAACCATTCGCGCAGATTCTCATAACCTTGCTCATTACCCACCGCAAATACCACATTCTGATAGTCAGACGCTGGCAAATTGTCTTCCAGACTTTCCAGCTCCTCCACCAGACTTTCCAAAGCCCGCTTTTCTTCAGCGGTCGGGGCCCGATATTGCTTGGTAGGTTTGACAAAATTTTCATAATATACCAGCGCGTATCCCACCAACTGGTCCAGCAATGGCAGATCTTCCGGGGTCGCCCCTTCGGCATACCCGCTGATATACCCCCACAAGGTTTCCTTATCTTCAGCATTACTGGCACTCACCAGATTGAGCAACAACGCAAAAGTCACCGGAATCTTCTGAGCTGGAGGCGTGCCATTGTGAATATGCCAGACCGGGTTGGCAAATTTCTGTTTACCTTCCTGTTCTGCATATTTACCCAGATGGGTGATATATTCGTCCACTGTTTTGGGAATAATATCGAAATAAAGCTTCTTTGCCTTGCGGGGAGACTGAAACATATAAAGCGACAAGCTTTCCGGCGTGCCGTATTTCAGCCAGTCATCCATGGTCAGGCCATTGCCTTTGGATTTTGAAATTTTTTCGCCATTTTCGTCCAGGAACAACTCATAACTAAAGCCTTCCGGGGGTAATACACCAAGAATACGACAAATCGCACTGGATAGTTTTACTGACTCCATCAGATCCTTTCCCGCCATTTCGTAATCCACCCCAAGACCGGCCCACCGCATGGCCCAATCCGCTTTCCACTGCATTTTACAGTGGCCACCCGTGACCGGCACCTCGACAAGTTGACTGGTTTCCTCATCACGATATGTGATCGTGCCGGCATCAACATCCCGGCTCACCAACGGCACCTGCAACACCCGGCCCGTCCGGGGACAAAGCGGCAGGAACGGACTATAGGTTGCCTGACGTTCCGCCCCAAGCGTCGGCAGCATAACCTTCATGATCGCCTCAAAAGAAGCGAGCATTTTAAGCAATGTTGCATCCATTTCACCGCTGGTATAGGCTTCTGTTGCGCTCTTGAACTCATAATCAAAGCCAAAACCATCGAGAAAACTGCACAACCGAGCATTGTTATGATGGGCGAAACTTTCATGCGTGCCGAAAGGATCCGGAACTTTGGTCAAAGGCATTCCGATAAAATTGGCCAGCATTTCCTGATTGGGCAGGTTGCCCGGCACTTTACGGAACCCATCCATATCATCGGAAAAAGCAATCAGTTTTGTCGGCACATCACTGATAAACTCAAACGCCTGGCGCACCATTGTCGTACGCGCCACTTCACCAAAGGTACCTATATGGGGAAGACCACTTGGACCATATCCCGTTTCAAACAGCACATAGCCCTTTTTATTACCGGCCTTCTCCAGACGTTTCAGAAGAGTCTCTGCTTCTTGAAAAGGCCAGGCTTTGCTGTCCAGCGCCTGCTGGATGATTTCCGGTGATGATGACATTTTTTACTGCTTTCGTAAAAGTTCAAAGATACAATTCAGTTGGACTAATAAATAGATGTCCTGCCTTCGTCAACTGTTGCTATTGCCTATAAGGTCAATATAATCAAAATGTAGAATGATTTTCTCCAAAACACCCGTTTTCAACCTCCAAAGAAGCCGCCATGAACGAGCTCGACACCATCCGGACCTTTCTCGCCATTTATGAAACCGGCAGCTTTACCCAGGCTGCCAACCGTCAGGCCATCACCAAATCCGTCGCCAGCAGACGCCTGACGGCGCTGGAGGCGGAGCTGGATGTACGGTTGTTGACCCGCAACACCCGCGGCGTCATCCCGACCCCTGCCGGCGTTACCTTCTACGAGGAAGCCCAGCGCATTGTCGCCGACCTGGAAGATGTCAAGGACAGCATGCGCGCCGAACGGCAAGGGCTGGCAGGGCCAATCCGGATATCAGCACCGAAATCCTTTGGCCGCACCTTCATTCAACCGACCCTGCTGCAAATCATGAAAGACAACCCCAAGATTACCCTGGATGCTTCATTTTCAGACCGGTCAGTGGATTTGGCGGGAGAAGGATACGACCTGGGCCTGCGTATTGGTCGCCTGAAAGACTCGAGCCTGATCGCCCGAAAGCTCGCCTCGATCCGTCTGGTGATGGTTGCCAGTCCGGCGTATCTGCAAGAATTCGGTGAACCAAAGACGCCGCAAGACCTAAAGAACCATAATTGTGCCATCTATACCAATGCGATGGAAGCCCACAGCTGGCGGCTGGGGCCGGACACCAATCCTCAAATGGTGCGCGTTAATGGCAACCTGAAGACCAACAGCGGCGATATGCAAGTTGCCGCCTGCCTTGCAGGTCAGGCGCTGATTTCCATTCCGTATTTTTATGTTCACCACCATATCAAGGCGGGGACATTGAAGCCGGTATTATGCGAATACAGATCTGATCCGCTGGGCCTATATGCTGTATATCCCGCCTCTCGTCACGTCACTGGTCGGGTACGTCTGCTGATTGATATCCTGGCGGACCGCTTCAGCCAACCAGAATTCCTTAAAATCATGTAAAGCTATTGTTGCAATTTTAACAACGGTATATTGCAAAATTAGCCTATTCATAACCAAAAAACCAACAGTTATACGTTATCCAACACTCTTAATTTTAATGAAAGGATATCTTATGACCATACGCCGGACCGCGCCTCAAAAAGCGCCACATATTCTCCATATCAACGCCAGCAGCCTGTATGACGGGTCCCAAACCCGCAAGTTAAGCCAGTATCTGGTGGAACAGATCACGGCAAATACTCCCGGCACCACGATCACATCCCGGGATGTGGCCGAAGGACTGCCCTTTATTGATGAAGCATGGGTCACCGCCAATTTCACCCCCGCAGAAGATCATCGCGCAGACCAGAAAGAAACCCTGACCCTTTCCGACCAACTGATTGAAGAATTGATTGAGAGCGACATCATCATCATGGCCGTGCCGCTATATAATTTCAGCATCCCCGCCAGCCTGAAGGCCTGGATTGACCAGGTGGCCCGGGTCAGAAAAACATTTCACTATACAGAAGAAGGCCCCAAAGGTCTGTTGACCGACAAGAAAGCCTATCTCATAGCAGCGTCCGGAGGAACAGCAATTGGCGGCGAACTGGACTTCGCCACCCCTTATCTTAAGCATATTCTGGCCTTCATGGGCATTACAGATGTAACGATTATTGCCGCCGACGCCCTGATGGCCGACGCAGAGGAAAAAATCAGTGCCGCCCGCAGTTCTATCGAACACCACGGTAAAAAACATCAGATCACTGCCTGAAAGCACTGTCTGACTCCGCGCTTCGGCACATGCCGAAAAACCCGCAGTCGCCCTGCGGGTTTTTTTGTGGCAAGGATACCGCGATTGTTGCTTTGCGTGACTCCGTTTCCCGGCTATAGTCAAAGTCCCATTACTCACAAGACCGTTTGACAGCTGAATGAGCGAAAGCCTCCTGCAATTTCCTGATCCATTTGAAGCCTTGTCCCGCCTGCCTGCTTTGGTTGTTGGGCCTACTTATGGTCTGATTTTGACGCCAGACGGCGAAGTTATTGAATATGACCTGCCAGAGCTGCGCAAACAGATCCGCGAACAGGCCTTCTTGATTTGTAATCTGCCCGTGACCACCCGCCGGCTCGGCAAGGTTCAGTTTCGCGCCCTTGATCTACTGGAACTATTCGCCTTCGTGCGGCCCGCCGAATTCTGCCTGCCTCTGGCACTCGGTGTCGCCCGGGCGCTCGATCTGCCCCACAGCGGCGATAGCCTGGAAGAGGATGCGCTGGTGCTCTTGCAAGGGGCCCAGAAACTGTTTCAGGAGGTGAAAAGTTCGGACTATGCCTATGGGCAGGGAATCGGTGAAACCGCCCGGCAAATGGCCGAAGCCGGCTGGGCCTGGGGTCCTCTCATCCTCGGTGCCCTGGACAAAGATATTCCCCGGGGCAATTACGCGGTATGGGACCATCTTCCCGAATGGGAGGAACGTGCGCCCCCCCCACCGCCCGGCATTGATCCGGTCAGTGAAAAAGAAAGTCTGGCCCGACTGCATGATCTGCTTGGGCCGGATGCCGAGGAACGTCGAAGCCAACAGGAATATGCCGCCCTGACCGCCACCGCTTTCGACGTGCCGGAAAATGCCGACGAACCGAAACTGGTGCTCGCCGAGGCCGGTACCGGCATTGGCAAGACGCTCGGCTATATCGCCCCGGCCAGTCTGTGGGCGGAAAAGAATGATGGCACTGTCTGGCTCGCCACCTACACCAAGAATTTGCAACGGCAACTGGATCAGGAACTCAACCGCCTTTATCCCGACGCCAAGGTCAAGAATGAAAAAGTCGTGATCCGCAAGGGCCGGGAGAATTATCTCTGCCTGCTGAACCTGCAGGAACTGTCGCACGGCGCCGCCCAGCCGCAAGGACGCATCCTGCTCGGCCTGGTCAGTCGTTGGGCCCGTTACAGCCGGGATGGTGATATGATCGGCGGCGATTTTCCGGCCTGGCTGGGGGAAAATTTTGGTTCAGGTCGTCTGGCTCAACTTACTGACCGGCGCGGCGAATGTGTTTATTCCGCCTGCGCCCACTATCGCCGATGCTTTATTGAACGAGCGCAGCGCAAGGCCAAATACGCCGACCTGGTGATCGCCAATCATGCGTTGGTCATGGTCCAGAGCGCCACCCGTAAAGGCGACCCCGATCTGCCAAGCCGGTATGTGTTTGACGAAGGCCATCATTTGTTCGATGCCGCCGATAGCGCCTTTTCCGCCCACCTGACCGGTCAGGAAGGGTTGGAACTGCGCCGCTGGATCCGCGGGGCCGAAGAATCCGGGCGGCGCGGCAAAGGTCTGAAAGGTCGACTGGAAGACCTGATCAGCGATGATGACGACGCCCGTCAGGCGTTGGAGCAGGTTATCAGTGCCGCCCGCTGCCTGCCCGCTGACGGATGGCATAACCGACTGATTGACGGCGCGCCCTTTGGCCCGGCAGAAGCATTCCTGAGCCTGACCCGTCAACAAACGTTCGCCCGCAGTGATGGCCGCGATCAGTATCACAGCCTGGAAACCCCGGCGGATCATTTTGTGGACGGCCTGCTGGACACGGGCGCAGAGCTTTTCGCGGCATTGAATAATCTTGTCCACCCCTTGAAAAGACTGTCGGCGACGTTGTTAAAAAAACTGGATGATGAAGCCGCAGACCTGGACAGCAGCACCCGGGCGCGACTGGATTCTGTCTCCCGCACCCTGACCCGCCGTGCTGATATCATCGCCCAGGGCTGGCTGCCAATGCTGGAAAGTCTGAAAGGGGAAAAACAGGAAGGCTTCGTCGACTGGTTCGAACTTAACCGGGCCCAGGGCAGGGAACTTGATGCCGGCATGCACCGGCACTATGTCGACCCCAGCCAGCCCTTTGTCGAAACTGTCCTCAAGCCGGCCCACGGGGTGGTCATCACCTCGGCCACATTGCGCGACCGGGTCAGCGACAGTCAAAATCCCGATATAGAATGGCATGCGGCAGAAGTCCGCACCGGCGCTGCCCACTTGATCAGCACACCGCGCCGTCAAAGTCTTAAGTCTCCCTTCAATTATGCCGAACAAAGCCGCATCTTCATCGTTAATGACATGAACCGCCGCAGCCTTGATCAGCTGGCGGCCGCATACCGGGAATTGATGTTGGCCTCCGGCGGGGGCGCCCTGGGGATATTTACCGCCATCAGTCGTCTGCGCGGCGTCCATCAACGGCTTTCTGAGCCTATGGAGCAGAATCACATTCCGCTCTATGCCCAACATGTGGATCCGATCAATGTCTCCACCCTGATTGATATTTTTCGCGAGGTGGAAAACAGTTGTCTTCTGGGAACCGACGCGGTGCGCGACGGAGTTGACGTACCGGGAAATTCACTACGCCTGTGCATCTTCGACAAGGTGCCCTGGCCCCGGCCCACCATCCTGCATAAAGCGCGCCGGGCAAAATTCGGCAAACAGACCTATGATGATCTCATCACCCGGCTGCGTCTGAAACAAGCCTACGGCCGCCTGATCCGCCGCGCCAGCGACCGGGGCGTGTTTATCATGCTCGACGGGGCGACACCAACCAGATTACTGAGCGCCTTTCCCGAAGATGTGGTGATTGAACGCATCGGGCTTGCCGACGCCATCCGCAAGACCCGGGACTTTCTTGCCGAAAATACACCTCTTCCGCCACAGGACCCGTGATCCGTTACTCTTGCCCCTACACAAATATCGCCCCTTTCAGGTAGGTGACGGCCTGGCCCGACATATATACCCGCCCCTGATCGCCATCATATATGCAGGACAACTCACCGCCGCGAGCGGAAACTTGTCGCGCCTCCAGGGTTGTCTTGCCTAACTTGTCGGCCCAGAAGGGCACCAGAGTACAATGGGCCGAACCGGTTACCGGATCTTCAGGAACGCCGTGGTTGGGGGCGAAAAACCGGGAGACGAAATCGACCTCAGGATCCTGTGACGGCGCCGTAATGATCACCCCATCCGGATTAATACGGCACAACTTATCCATATCAGGCGTAACTTTCAACACATCAGCTTCTGTCGCAAACAATGCCATATGATCACGAGCCTTATACACCGCAAGCGGCTGTATGCCCAAGGCGTCAACAAGCTCATGACTTGTCTCTATCGCCGCCCCGGGCCGCGCCGGAAAATCAAGGGACAGTCGACTGCCTTCACCCCGCGATACCGTCAAAATACCGGCTTCTTGCGTACTGAACCGCAAAGTTTCCTCATACCAGTCCAATTCGTTAAATAACACATGGGCCGTCGCCAACGTGGCATGACCACACAGATCAATTTCAGCTCCCGGGGTGAACCACCGCAAATGAAAATCGGCATCATCCTGATCAGACCGGGTAAAAAAGGCGGTCTCGGACAGATTGTTCTCCTGGGCGATATTTTGTAAAGTCGCCTCATCCAACCAGTCGGCCAGAGGGACAACAGCCGCCGGGTTGCCGCCAAACAAACGCGTCGTAAAAGCATCGACCTGAAAAATCGTATATTCGTTCATGGGGTTCTCACTCTAAAAAAGACAAGGTCACCTGATCTTAGGGAGCGTCCTCCCCTAAGGCAAGCTTTACAGACGGAGATTTCATGACGAAGTCATGAACGTCAAAATCCTCTCAATGACCTGATTCCAGTTACCGTGTTCGGTATAGGCGGAACGCTTGCGCGGACTCAGATCATGGTTGCCGTCCGGCGCCCACTGGAAAATGATATTGTCCGAAAGGTCATAGTCCACCACGGTATCACGATTGCCCATGGCATCTCGCTCTCCCTGCAAAATCAGGGTCGGGCAGGCAATATCTTGCAAATGTTCTGTGCGCGGCCGATCTGACTTTCCCGGGGCATAAAAAGGGTAGCCAAGACAGACCAGCCCCCTGATGCGCCCGGCCAGAAAGCATTCATCGGCAATCAGGCTCGCCATGCGGCCTCCCATGGACTTTCCCCCGATATAAATGTCCGCTTCAGTGCCGTCCAGGTCGTCAATCATCTGACGCCATGACGTCAAAAGTTTGGGCTGCCGGTCCGGGGGGCGTTTCTTACCCGTGGTCCGGCGTTCGGCCATATATGGGAATTCAAACCGCAACACCCGAATGCCCCGATCCCCAAGCTGGGTCGCAAAATAGTCCATAAATGGGCTGTCCATTGGCGCCCCCGCACCATGCGCCAGAATCAGAATTTTAGACGCCGTCTCTGGCCCGTTCCATAGACAAGGCAGCTTAATGTCCTCTGTCATCTCGCGTCCTCACTCAAGTAACGATCATCTTCCGCCCTGCCTCCGCTGTCTTGCCCCCGTCCAGAGGCGGCGGAATCTGAATGCCCTTTTGTGCGGCCGGACGTTCGGCTATCCGCGCGACCCAGGCGCTCAGGTCCGGCAGGTCATCAATCTCCACGCCGGCCCAGTCATGGGACCTTACCCAGGTCCAGTTGGCGATATCCGCGATGGAATAAACACCACTTTCGCCGCCGGCCAGATAATCGCGGCCCTTTAATTGCGTATCGAGCACCGTATAAAGCCGCTTGGTTTCTTTTTGGTAGCGGTCAATGGCGGGTTGAATCTTCTCGGGAAAATAGCGGTAGAATACATGAGCCTGCCCCTGCATCGGCCCGACACCGCCCATCTGAAACATCACCCACTGCAAAACATCCATCCGCCCCCTGATATCCTGCGGCATCAGTTTCCCGGTCTTTTCCGCCAGATAAATCATGATCGCCCCCGATTCAAAGATGGTCAAATCATCTGCCCCACGATCAACGATGGCCGGGATGCGGCCATTGGGATTTATTTTCGTGAAGTCCGGGGATTTTTGCCAGTTACTCGACAGGTCAATAGCGTGAACCTTATACTCCAGGCCCAACTCTTCCAGCATAATGGAAATCTTGAAGCCATTGGGGGTTGCGGCGGTGTATAAATCAATCATCTAAAATCCTTTACTGTGTTACTTTCCCCATATTGGCCTCATGCCGTGTTCCGGCAAGTCTTTCACGAAAAGGTGATGTCAGCCCTCTGATAAATAATCCCACCCCGGGCGCCCCAGGCATTTGCATGCGGCAAGCCGTCGGGACCCGATCTTCTCCGCCACCCGAACCGAACCGGTATTTTCCTGCATTATAATTGAATGTATCTGTGCAATTTTCTGAACAGCATGTCCATGGGCCCGCATGGACATTGCCGCTTCACTGGCATAGCCCTTGCCCCATTCTTCCCTGAGAAAAGTGTACCCCAGTTCAATGATCTCCGAGACAGCGGAATCCGGCTCATGGTCATCTGGTGAGATGGTATAAGACATCATCCCTTTATCGTCGCTGCCATAAAAAAGACTGAACCCGCAGCGCCCGACCGGCTGATTGTCCGCCTTGCGGATCACAAGCCTTTGTCCCAAGCCGCGCTCCCGCTCCAGCCGCAACAACGTCTCAAGATAAACACGGTTTTCATCCGGGGTACGCGGGCGGCCTAGAATATATTGCATCACCAGCGGGTCACTATGCAGTCGGTCAAGAAACGCCAGATCTGTTTCTTGAAAAGGCCGTAACACAAGACGATCGGTTTCCACAGTAATGGTCATTCCCGCCTTTCCTTGTTTACAGCGCGATAACAGCGCCGTCTTTCACATAAACCTCGACCGCCGTCAGGGATTGTCCGTTACAGGGCCCGGCCAAACACAGGCCGCTTTTAATATCAAACAATGCGCCATGGTTATGACACATGAAATATTTGCCCGATTTTTCGGTAAATTCACCTTCCTTCATGTTCAAAGGAATATAAGCATGGGGACAACTGTTTTCATAGGCAAAAATCTCGTCGCCCTGACGTTGAATAAAAATTTCGCGCCGCTCCTCACCTTCATGAAAAGCAAACTCCCGCGCTTTACCGTCTTCAATATCGTTAAGATGGCAAAGGATATCCCCTGCCGCCGGGCCACCGGCTACTTCACTAAGCTTCATACGCCGCTACTCTTTCTTCAGCGGGAGCCAGTCACCCAACGCCGGCATCCACGGCTTTATGGTAACAGCCGCGAACAGGCCCGCCTTGGCATACGGGTCCTCGGCAGCAAAGGCTTCCGCCGCCGCCCGATCTTTGGCCTCAATAATCAGCATGCTGCCCCGGGGTTTCGGATCTGCCCCGTCGGTCAACAAGGGACCAGCAAGAACCACACACCCTTCAGATTCCGCATAAGCCAGATGAGAGGGGCGGATGTCCATACGCACGGCCAGATGATCCGGTTTATCTTCGGCCAGAATGATAAAATACATGTTGTTTTTCCTATAATACACGCCGTTCATGGTTCACGGCCTCAAGAGACTTACAAGTTATAATTCACTGACATAGGGTCGACGCATCAGATCCTCAACCACCTTGGCAACATCACCGCCCTGATGCAGTATCTTGTGCACGGCCGCCGCGATCGGCATATCAATGGATTCCTGTTCGGCAATATCAGCCAATATACTGGCCGTATGGTAGCCTTCCGCAACGCTTTTTCGGCCCATCATGATTTGTTCTACCGATTTGCCCTGACCCAGCGCCATTCCCAATGACATGTTGCGTGATTGCGTCGAAGAACAGGTTAAGATCAAATCTCCCAGACCGCAAAGCCCCATCATGGTCTCGCGCTTCGCCCCGCGGGCTTCTCCGAACCGCACCATTTCAGCCATGCCCCGGGTGATCAGAGCCGCCCTGGCATTTTCGCCCAGCTCCAGCCCGGCCACAATACCGCAGGCCACCGCCAAGACATTCTTGACCGCACCGCCCACTTCCGCCCCGACAACATCGCGGGACAAATAAGGACGAAAAGTCGTCTGACCCAACGTATCAGCAACATTTTGGGCGATCTGCTGATACCGGGACGCGATGGTAACGGCGGCAGGCAAACCCTTGGCCACCTCATGGGCAAAGGTCGGCCCCGACAGCACCACCAGCGGGCTTTTCGGCAGAACCTCGCTCATCACTTCATTCATCATCTTACCCGTGGATTGCTCAATGCCTTTGGCACAGAGAATGATCGGGGTGCTTTCTTTCAGGAAAGATTTAAGATCCTGAGCCACGGCCCGGACAAACTGCGCCGGCACCACCATCAGGATCACATCAGAGCCTTCTGCATCAGCCAGTTTCGATGTCGCCTTCAAGCCTTCCGGCAAGGTTATTCCAGGAAGAAAGTCTTTATTTTCATGAGTTTCATTGATTGACGTCACGACGTCATCTTCCCGCGCCCACAAGGTCACTTCCCGGCCGGCGCGGGTCGCCATGCTGGCCAACGCCGTGCCCCATGCCCCGCCGCCAATTACCGTGATTTTATGATATATGGTCATAAAGTTCTCTTTTGTCTTCTTAATGCTTATTTTCAGGCTTTCACCCCGGCCCCCGCGGCCGGTGGTGCATTCGGGTCCAGCGGCCAGCGTGCTCTGGCGGCAAGATCCAGGCCGTCCCGTTGACCCAGTTTAAAACGTTCCACACCGACCCAGGCAATCATGGCGCCATTATCGGTGCAGAGTGCCGGTGGCGGTGCCACCAACATGAAATGACTATCCAGACACAGCTGCTGTAAATTACTTTTCAGATAACTGTTGGCTGCGACGCCGCCGGCCACCACCAAAACATGGGGACCCCCATCGGCTTGTGCAAGACCTTCCTGCTTCTGATAGATTTCCACCGCGTGCCGCATACGATCAAGAATGGAATCACACAGGGCCCGCTGAAAACTCGCCGCAAGGTCATACATATCCTGCTGCGTAATGGTATCTCCCAACTTTTCCACTTCGCGCCGCACCGCCGTTTTCAATCCCGAAAACGAAAAGTCGCAGCCGGGTTTACCCTTCAAAGGCCGGGGCAACTTAAACCGGCTTTCATCGCCCTGTTGCGCCGCCGCCTCTACCGCCGGGCCACCGGGATATCCAAGACCGAGAATTTTGGCTGTCTTGTCAAAGGCCTCTCCCGCCGCATCGTCAATCGTCGTGCCAAGGCGTTGGTAATTGCCCACTCCCCGCACCACCAGAATCTGACAATGCCCGCCGGATACCAGCAACAACATATAAGGGAACGGTACCTGATCCGTCATGCGCACCGTAAGGGCATGACCTTCCAGGTGATTAACACCCAGAAAAGGAATCTGTTTTGCCGCGGCGATTGCCTTGCCGGTCATCATACCAATCATCACGCCGCCAATCAGGCCGGGACCAGAGGTCGCCGCCACCGCCGAAAGATCGCCCAGCTCACACCCCGCCTCGGTCATCGCCTGTTCTATCAACCGGTCCATATGATCAATATGCGCCCGGGCAGCGATTTCCGGCACCACCCCGCCATACGGTTTATGTTCTTCAATCTGGGACAAGACCACATTGGACAGAATACAACCCGCACCGTCCACCACTGCAGCTGCGGTTTCATCACAGCTGCTTTCCAGGCCAAGAACCCGTATCTGACTCTCTTTTTCCAGTGGTTTTCCCTCAGAAATCGTCATTATATATGGCTTTACCTTCAAATATATTCTACAAGGATTTTGATTTAAAACACGAGTTCAAAAATCTGCTTCAAAAAATTACAGGGGCATCTTACAGCAGAATGCACCCCGCAATACTATTATATAAGGTTCTTCGTCGTGCAAGACAGCAAAAAAAGTGAAATTACAGTTCGGATCGGTACCCGCGGCAGTCTTCTGGCTCTGGCCCAGGCCGAGGAAGTCAAAGCCCGCCTCATCGCTGCCCACGATCATCTGTCGGAAAACAACATTGAAATTGTCGTGATGTCGACCCGTGGAGACCGGGTGCTGGACCGGCCCCTGTCAGAAATTGGCGGCAAGGGCTTGTTTACGGAAGAAATTGAAGCAAGCCTGTTGTCCGGCGATATTGACATCGCGGTGCACTCCCTGAAAGACATGGCGACGGTTTTGCCGGACGGCCTGGAACTGGTATGTTACCTGGAACGGGAAGACGTTCGCGACGCGTTTATTTCCGCCAAGGCCGCCACCCTAAAAGAATTGCCCAAAGGCGCCGTCATCGGCAGCGCCTCGCTGCGGCGCCAGGCCCAGACTCTGGCGCTTCGCCCCGATGTCAGCGTCGTGACCTTTCGTGGCAATGTCCAGTCACGCTTGCGAAAACTGGAAGAGGGGGTTGTCGATGCCACCTATCTCGCTGTCGCCGGCCTCAACCGACTGGGGCTGGATGACCCGCGTGTGCATCCGATCCCGGTGGACAATTTCCTGCCCGCTGTTGCCCAAGGGGCCATCAGCATCGAAATCGCCAGCCATAATCAGACCGCCCGCGAAATGCTGGCGCCTTTAAATCATCGGAACACCGAACTTTGCGTTCGCGCCGAACGCGCCATGCTGAAAATTCTTGACGGCTCCTGCCGCACCCCCATTGCCGGCTATGCGACCCTGACCGGGGACCAGATCACCCTGCGGGGTCAGGTTGCTCTCCCGGACGGCAAGGAAAGCTATAGCAACACCCTGCAGGGACCGACTCAGGATCCGGAGGCTCTCGGCCATCGTCTTGGCCAAATCCTGCGTGATCAAGCGGGGCCGGCGTTTTTCGCCAAACTGGCCGCCGGCGTCTGAAGGACCACGCCATGCATTTCCTGCTGACCCGCCCCCAACAAGACAGTGACCGGCTCAAAGCTCAGCTCACCGCTTTGGGTCATCAGGTCAGCTGCGCGCCCCTGCTGCGAATTGATTATCTGTCGGACAAAAAAATAACTCTAGACAACTTTCAGGCGGTGCTCTTTACCAGCGCCAACGGCGTCCGGGCTTTTAGCGCCGCTCACAAGGCCCCTGATTTGCCCTGCCTCGCGGTAGGAGACGCAACCGCTTCAGAAGCCCGCGACGCCGGGTTCCAGAACGTCACTGCCGCCGGTGGCGATGTGGACCGCCTGACGGAATTGGCAAGAACCAGACTTGACCCGAACGCCGGCCCCTTGTTACATATTTCAGGCAAACACCAGGCCGGCGACCTCAAAGGGCAGCTGACCGCCGCCGGTTTTCAGGTGACAACCGAAAAACTCTATCAAGCAATAAAATCCACAACACTCTCCCCGGAGGCACTGGATAATCTCCGCACAGGCCGCATAAGTCATATGCCTTTTTATTCCCCCCGCACCGCCCGGACTTTTGTGGAACTCGCCCGCGCTGTCGGCCAGGCAGATCTTTTGCGCAACGTCACGGCGCTTTGTCTTAGTTCTGCCATAGCAGATGTGATAAGCTGCCTTGATTGGCAGAACATACAAACAGCCCCCGCACCGGATCAAAAGAGTCTGTTCCGGCTGATCGACATAACCATAGAGGGACCGCGGCAATGACCGACAACAAAACTCCATCCGATACGTCAGAAAAACAGGACAAAACCGCCAAGCAAATCATGTCGGAACGCCAGGCGGCACAGGATAAATCCGCAAAAGACCCTGCCAAGCCCACTACCTCCCAATCTCCCTCCCAATCTTCGGGGAAAACAAAACCAAACTGGTCATTGCGGGCTCTGATGGTCTTGATCATATTCCTGTTCGGGGTCGGCGCCGACCTTTATTTTCTGCCAAAAATAAGTGACCGTTTGCCCATCGTGGCACAATGGATCGGATCGGATCATACACCTGATGTTGTGCACCTTCGCCAAGATATTCAGGATCTAAAAAATCGTCTGGCACAACAAACTCAAGCCCTTGAAACGTTGAAAAACGCCACTGCTGCCCAGAACTCCCGCCTTACTGCCCTTGAACAACGCCCCGGCGGTGAAGACGCCGCCATGGCCTATCCCGACATTCTGGCGCGGGTCGAAAACCTGGAAAAGGCCCGTTTACTTGCCGACACCCCCCCGCAGAACACGACAGAAGACAAAGCCCAGGCCGCCCGGATTGATATGCTGATGGGCCGTATGAGCCAGCTTGAATCCTCCTTCATCCCTCTGAGCAAGGGGCTGGCCGATGCCCAGACAGCACGCCTCGAACGGCGTGAACTGATTGAGGCCAACGCGACCCAGAACGCCAAGTTGACCCAATTAGACAGCCGTCTGCAACACGTCGAGAACTATGCGGCCCGCGATACAAGTGGTGCATTACTCGCCTTCCGCATCGGCGCGTTGCGCCATCAGATCTCCAGCGGGCAGGCTTTTGCCGACGAACTCAGCGATGTCAGCAACCTCACCGAAAAGGGATCCTTCACCTTCAACAGCGGTCTCAGCGACAGCCTCGGTTGGCTCAGCCAACATCAAGACGGCATCCCTTCTGCGGCCTCAGTAACGGAAAATTTTGACGCCCTGATCCCGGTTCTGATCCGCAACGCCGATCATCATGCGGATGACCCTTGGTGGAAAAGAGCCTATCACAGCGTGACTGGCTTGATCATGATCCGCAAAACCACGCCAGAAGGCGCCGTCTCGCTTGATCAACAGGTGAGCGCCATTCAGAAACATCTCGCTCATGGCGCCCTCTCCGAAGCGGTGACCCTGTCCCGGGAATTGCCCCAAAACCTGCAGCCACTACTGGTGGATTGGCAGTCACAGGCGCAGACTCGCCTGCAGGCCGAACAGGAAATCGCACGCCTCACGCGTCTCGCCGCCAGCTACTATCTGACGGATACGCCGAAAGACCCCGCCACAGAGACCCCCGACGTGCCCACCGGGCAAAAGTTATCTGAGGAGACATCTTCATGATCCGCCTCAGCCTTTATATCACCCTCGCCATTCTGCTCGCCGTTGGCGCCGTCTGGCTTGCTGAACATCCCGGCAACCTGCATATCACTTGGCAAGATTGGGAGATCCGCCTGTCTATGGCCGTTTTCTCGGCCTTGGCGCTTGGTTACACCCTGGCCTGCTGGGCCCTGTTCAAACTCTATCGCTGGTTTCGCACCGATAACCCATTGAAAAGCCCGAAACGGCTGGAAAGCAGGCGGCAGAAGGGCCTGCGCGAAATGGACCTGGGGTGGTCCGCCCTCGCGGTCGAAGATACTGCCTCCGCCATCAAGCATGCCCAAAAGGCGCAAAGCCTGCTGAACGGAGATCGGGCGCCCTTGCGCCTGTTGCTCGCCGCGAGTCCCGACAAGGACCGAAGCGATGTGATCAAGGCCTTAAGACAGACCCCCGAGTCAAGGATGCTTGCCCTGGTCAGCGAAGTCAAGCAAGCCCGCATTGAAAACCGCCTTAAGGATGCACAAACCCTGCTTGATGAAATGCTTGAAATCAGCCCGAAAAACCCGCGGATCGCCCGGCAGCGCTTCGAACTCCTGATCGACCGGGAGCAATGGGCAGACGCACGCGCCAGCCTTACGGCGCTTGCGAAAACCAAGCTCATTGAGGCCCAGACGCAAAAGCACCTTACCGCCGTGATCTGTTATCGCCAGGCTGTCGAGGCCGATCTGGCTGGACAGAAAACCCAGGCTCGCGACCTGACGAAAGAAGCCCTGAAACAGGAGCCCGGCTTTATTCCGGCTGCCGCATTCCTTGTTCGGCACCATCTCGCTCATGACGACAAATCAGCCGCCCGCAAACTGCTTGAAAATACTTGGAAAATTGCCCCCCATCCTGATCTGGGGCAGCTTTTCCTCGAATTGGAACCAATGGAAAATCCCAGTGAAAGATTTCGCAGGGTCCAGAAATTTACCCAGCTTAACCCCAACGCACTGCACAGCCGCCATCTGCTGGCCCAAACCGCCCTGGCGGCACAGCATTGGCAAGAGGCCAAACAGGCTCTCGATCCCATCATACAGAATCAAACGGCAACAAGGGCAACCTATCACCTTCTGGCGCAACTGGAGCGGCAGCAGCGTCAGGATGACGCCGCAGCTGAGGTTTATCTCGCCAAGGCCGGTACGGCTCCGGCCGATCCGGTCTGGCAGTGTCAGGCTTGCCATCGTCCGCAAGCCACCTTCGCGGCCAGTTGCCCAGACTGCGGCAAATTCGGCAAGATTGAATGGGGTTCACAAAAAACACAACGAGCATAGAACGTTCGCCAATACAACAATCACCGTCAGGTAATCTTTTAACCCTGCTTCGTTATGGTTTGTTTTCAAAGGCGTTAACGACGAATTTCTGGCTCTGGTTCGACCCCTGATCAAAGCTTTCCGCAGTTTTAAGGTCCGCCAACACATCCCACTGAGCCGCGATCTGCTCCGGGGTGGCGTCAGGGCCAAGATACAGCCCCTTGCTCTCCATAATTTTCGCCCGGGCAAAGGTCCCGGCCCCTGCCGTAATAATTTCACCGTTTGGCGCCGCCGCGCCGCACAGATACAGCACGGCTGGCGACACTGATTCCGGCGTAAGAAAATCGAGCATTTGCGGCGGCATTATATCATCCGTCATCCGAGTCGCGGCCACCGGCGCCAGCGCATTGACACGAATGTTGAATTTTGAAAACTCGAGTTTCAAGGTATTGGCCAGCCCGACCAAAGCCAGTTTTGCCGCCCCATAATTGCTCTGGCCAAAATTACCATAAAGCCCACTGGATGAAGTCGTCATTACAATACGCCCATATTCCTGTTTTTGCATAGTGGGCAATACCGCACGTGTGGCGATCACGCTGCCCATCAAATGTACCTCCAGAACTTTCCTGAAATCATCAAGGGACATTTTACTGAAAGTCTTATCTCTTAGAATTCCAGCGTTATTGACCAGAATGTCAAGACGCCCAAAGGCCGAAAGCGTCTGGCTCACCAAAGCCTGCATATCGTCCTCTGACGTCACATTGCCGCCATTGGCAATTGCCTCGCCGCCGCGATCCGTGATCTCCTTCACCACCTGTTCGGCTGCTGACAGAGATGCGCCATCCCCATCCCGCGCGCCCCCGAGGTCATTGATAACCACTTTGGCGCCACGTGCCGCAAAAGCCAGAGCATGCGCCCGACCCAGCCCGCCTCCTGCCCCGGTAATAATGGCGACTTGTCCTGTAAAATCAAATGACATAAGAAAACTTCTCCCGTGGTAAAAATGACCCCGCCGCATCCAAAATTCATACGAGCGTTTGATATTTGTTCGTTTTATCATAAAAACACACTATTTAAATCATAAATTCGTCAAAATAACCAAATCGTGCATTCCCAAACTCGTTTAAATCATGTACATCTAAGTTAATAATTATTATTGACTGCAAGTAGACTTTAAAAATGACCGCACAATACTTAAGTGATTTACGCAAAAATGACCTGGCCACGGTTGTCGGCTTTTCCGCCGACCGCTGTAAGGATGTCGAATTTGCCCGGGACCTGGAAGACCGCCTGCTCGAAGTCGGTTTTGAAGAAGGCCTCGACATCAAGGTCCTGCACGAAGGACCTGTTTCCCGCGACCCCATGGCGGTACGCATCGGGCGCACAACCATCGCGTTGCGCCGCATGGAAGCCGACGCCGTTATTATTTCGCGTTAAAGAAGTACAGCCTGAATGAGTTCCAAAGAAATGACCAATCCCAAAATCGCCCTCGTCGGCAGCCCAAATTGTGGCAAGAGTTCGCTGTTTAATACGCTCACCGGCAGTCGTCAGAAAGTCGCCAACTATCCGGGCGTTACCGTAGAAAAGCGTAGCGGGACCTATACGGCTGACACAGGTGAAACGGTGACCCTGGTGGATCTGCCGGGCATTTACAGCTTGAAAGACCGGACATTGGACGAAAAGGTCAGCCGTCAGGTGATCACAGGGACGCATGCCACAGAAGCGCGGCCGGACCTGCTGCTTTGCGTCGCTGACAGCACCAACTTACGGGTACATTTGCGGCTGGTGTTGGAACTGAAACATCTTGGTCTGCCGGTTATCCTCGCCCTCAACATGCATGATATGGCCGAGCGTGACGGCATAGAAATCGACCCGGAAATTCTGTCCCGGGAATTGAGCATCCCGGTGGTCACCACCATCGCGGTACGGAAGAGCAGCCTGAATGATTTGAAAAAGGAAATACAAACCATTATTCGGGACCTGCCGGAAGCCCGGGATGCGATTGATGCGCCGGCCACACGCGACCTGCAAAAACAAGCCCGGAGCCTTGCCGATCAGGCGGTAATCAGTGAAGGGGAACATCACAAGGTGACCCGGCGTCTGGACAATATATTCCTGCACCCGGTCCTTGGCTTTGCCATTTTCTTCACCATTCTTTTTGTCATGTTCCAATCCGTTTTCGCCTGGGCGGAAGCGCCCATGGAACTGATTGACGGCGCATTCGGTTCTCTCCAGGGGCTGTTGGTCGATATTCTGCCCGACAACTGGTTCCGTTCTCTCCTGACAGACGGGATTATCGCCGGGGTGGGCAGTGTGGTGGTGTTCCTGCCACAAATTTTGATTCTGTTTACCTTCATTCTTATTCTGGAAGCCACCGGCTATATGGCCCGGGCAGCTTTTATAATGGATCGGCTCATGGCCAAGGTTGGACTGAATGGGCGTGCATTTATCCCGTTATTGTCCAGCTTCGCCTGCGCCATACCCGGTATCATGGCTACCCGGACCATCGAACATCATCGGGACCGGATCACGACGATCATGATTGCACCGCTGATGACCTGTTCTGCGCGTTTGCCAGTCTATACCTTGATCATCGCCGCCTTCATCCCCAATGACAAAGTTTTTTATGGGTTGTTTGGGCTTCAGGGCGTGGTATTTTTCGGCCTGTATCTCGCCGGAATCATCAGCGCCCTGATCGTGGCCGCCATTTTGAAATTGACCCTGACTAAAGGGGTGCCACAGCCATTCCTGATGGAGCTGCCAAAATACCAGCTCCCGGTGTTAAAACATCTGTTGATCAATCTGTGGGAACGAGCCAAGGCCTTCCTGCGGCGCGCCGGTACAATAATCCTGTATTCCGCCATTGGTTTGTGGGCCTTGGCGCAATATCCGAAAAAACCGATCGGCGGTACCGATCCGGACATTTACTACAGTTTTGCCGGCATTTTAGGGCGGTACCTACAAAAAGTTTTTGAACCTCTCGGGTTTAACTGGGAAATGTCTATTGCCCTGATCCCTGGAATGGCGGCGCGCGAAGTCGCCGTCGGCGCCCTTGGTACCGTCTATGCCCTTCAAGGCGATGAAGAGCAAATTGAACAGGGACTACACACCGTGCTGCAAAACAGCTGGTCACTGCCGACAGCATTGGCGTTCCTCACCTGGTATATCTTCGCCCCGCAATGCTTTGCCACGCTCGCGACGGCGCGACGGGAAACCAACAGCTGGGGCTGGACCGCCTTCCTGACAGGATATCTTTTCACACTGGCGTATGTGGCGGCGATGATTGTCAATAAAACAGCTATTTACCTGATGGCGTAACCTTACGCCGCCAGTTCTTTTTTCAACGTTTCGCCTTCTTCATCCGCCAACGCCGCATCCCGCAGGACAGAGACACGTGCGGCCTGCAGCTTTCCACCGCTCTGGTCAAATACAGACATGATCGCATTAAAATTCCGCATACCGCGCTCATGCGTATCACCATACCCCTTGATTAACCGCTGACATCGCACCAGTTCCACCGCCAGGGCGTTATCTTGAGAAAGCGCCCGCCGGACACGGTCAAGCCACCCGTCAATCGCCGCATGTTCCTGATGAAAGCGCAATGTTTTACGCCGAATACGCCGCAAGGACGCCATAAAATACAGCATCAGGAAAGAAGATAATTTCGTGGTGTCCATAAGCCGGGGGCCTGTAAATTTCTCGAACAGGCGAGTCAGCAGGGGGGACTTCTCTACCCGGCGCGCTAACCCTATCGGCAGACTGCCAACGATTTCTTCCAGTCGCGGGTGCATGAATTCGACCATATTAACGATCTGATCATCCTTGGCCCGCACCTCCGCGCGGTATTTACGCACCCGTTCTGACCTGGTTTTAATATCCGCAACCTTGATCGTATCATCAAAGGCCATCCACAAGGCCAGATACCGGGCGAGTTCGCGACTAAGATCAAAGGGAGCCTGATCCTGTGCGGCGATTTCCTCCAATGTATCCAGATAGTCATCGACATAATCCAGATCCTGATAATCGAGCAACTTCTGGGCCCCGGCATAGGCAAATTCCCGCGCCGCATCCGGCAACCGATTAATTCTGTCGATTCTTGCCTGCGCTTCCGGGCCATTTGGATTACCGGTAATCTCTCCTGCCACCGGAGGCAGGGCGATTTCTTCCTGATAAGGACTTTCAGCCGCCGCAAAGCCTGCGGCAAAGCCTTTAAGGTTAATATCAACCATTTTACCTTCGGCCCGGATGGCTTCTTCAAAACTTTCCCGGCCGAACGGCAATACTCCGGCACCGGCAATGGCGCCAAACAGGATCGAACTGATAACACACCCCGTCTCAGCCGCAAGGCTTTCCATATCAAAGGCGATGAAATTTTGCGCGGCTTCTTCTGCGGCCCGCAAAACTGTTTCACTGTCACCGGTCCCATCCCCCATGGCCATCTTCTCGGCTATGGAGAAAACACGGTGTGTGGAGGCAACGAGTGTCGTCTTGTTCGGCGTGACAAACTGACGTTGCACTGCGCGACCAGCTTCCATCAGTTCCGCCGCAACCACCAGGTCGACATCGCCGGACAGGGGCATCAACGCCATGATCGGCGGTGTCCCGTTATCCTTTACTGCAGATTTTGGAAACATTTCCAAATAATAGATGGTCGCCCCGGTTCTCTGCGCGACACCGGGAACCGATGTCGACTGCGCGAAATATCCCTGTTGTTCTGCTAGACTCACCAGCCAGTTGGTCAATACCCCGCCTCCCTGCCCGCCAAGGGCCGAGATAACGATGGTGATCGGTCGGTTAATATCATTTTTTGTGATCAGGGAAGTACTCATAAGGATATTCTCCCGCGCTGACGATCGGCGCGTTTTTGCAAGTAGCCAATAACGCTCTGACGCAGGCCGTGCTTAAATTTGTCCCATCCTGTGGGATTAAAGATCAGTTCGGCGCGGGAAAAGGACGGACAGAGCACCGCCGCATGAGAATTTTCACCGCATACCCCGCAGCCGACGCAACTGTTGTCGACATAAGCCACCGGGTCTTCCCGCAGCACATCCGGATTGGGTTTAATGGTCAGGGAAGGGCAACCGGACAGACGGATGCAGGCGTGATCCCCTGTACAGGTTTCACTTTCCACATAAAAACGTTCTTTGATCTCACGCTTACCCGATTTGATATTTTGCGCCTTGATCGGTTTTTCCCGACGTTGGCGGTTGAGCATGCATTCGCCTTCAATTACAATAACCTTGGGGCCAATAAAATGTGACGTCATGGCTTCATGCACCAACGCCTTGACATCGGCAATGTCATAGCTGTTGATGGTGCGCACCCATTTCACACCAACGCCCTGCACCGCTTCCTGTATGCGGGCTTTGCGTTCGTCTTCTTTCAGGCTTTTGGCGGAGGAGGGGATATATTGCCCGCCGGTCGCGGCCGCATAGCCATTATCAACAATAATAAAGACATTGTCACTGTTGTTATATACCGCACTGCCAATCCCGCTGGTCAGGCCATTGTGCCAGAACCCACCATCCCCCATAATGGAAATGGCTCGTTTGCCGCGCACGGAACTGAAGGCCGAGCTGCTGGCCGCCCCGAGTCCGTACCCCATGATCGTATTGCCAATCTGAAACGGAGGTAGCGTGCCAAATGAATTACACCCAATATCTGCTGAAATATGAATTTCGCCATAGTCTTTCTCCAGCATCTTGATTGCCGAAAAGAAGGGGCGCTCGGGACAACCGGTACATAATCCTGGCGGGCGGGCCGGTATCGCTTTATCAAGGGCATCCGCACTGATCTTCAGATCAGCCAACGCACTTACGGACGCATCCAATTCGTCAAACTTCACCAGGTCGGGGCGATATTTGGCCAGAAAATTCTTCAGGCCATCCTTCATCACCTGCCCGGTATACTCGCCAGAAACCGGCAGAACATCCTTGCCCGATATTTTGCAGGTAAGGTTTGCATCATTGAAAATTTTATTAAGCGATTGCTCGATATAATTTGGCTGACCTTCCTCCACCATCAAAATGGCTTTCTTATCCTGAGCAAACACGACAAGCTGATCATCAATCAACGGATAGGTCACATTCATAACATAAAGCGGTATCTGGGTATCCCCGAGGCTGTCAGCAAGACCCAGCATCTGTAGTGCCCGGATTACGACATTGTACAGGCCACCCTCAAAGATAATTCCGATATCCTTTTCCGGCCCGTCAAATAATTCATTGAGATTGTGCTCTTTGATAAAATCGACCGCCGCAGGCCAACGCTTTTCAATCTTTTGCTTTTCCTGCAGAAAGGTAAACGGCGGCAGAATGATCTTATCCGCCTCCCGAATAGGGTTCTCCAAAGCATCTCTGACGGTAAAGGCCGGTTTAAGGTTATCCTTGGTTTCGAACTGACCATGCAGATGACAGGCCCGAATACGCATCTGAAAGAACAGTGGCGTATTACTGGCCTCGGACAACTGGAAACTTTTTTCCAGCATATCAACCATCTTGGGCAGGTTCGGTCTTGGATTGATCAGCCACATTTGAGATTTCATGGCGAAGGCATGGGAGCGTTCCTGCATAATGCTGGCCCCCTCACCATAATCCTCCCCGATGATAATCACTGTACCGCCAATCACCCCGGCAGACGCCAGATTTGACAAGGCATCAGACGCCACATTGGTGCCCACAGTGGATTTCCACGTCACGGCTCCGCGCAGAGGATAACTGATGGAGGCCGAAAGCATCGCTGCCGCGGTGGCTTCACTGCCATTGGCTTCAAAATGCACTCCCAGTTCGGATAAGATTTCCTGAGAATCCGCCAACACATCCATAAGATGAGAGACCGGCGCGCCCTGGTATCCGCCCACATAGGCGACACCAGATTGCAACAAGCCTTTGGTGACCGCGAGAATACCTTCTCCGTGGAACACCTCTCCCGCGCCGTGACGCAGCTTTTTTACCTCTTTGGCGAAGGAACGCTCTGCCATAGTCTACTCTCTCTTCTTAAAATAGGTCGTCGTAAATCCAGCCCAACAGCATTAAGGGGCCAATGCAATAACCCTCAAAGGACTGCCGGAACCATTAACGATTTTAAGGGGCGGCGTAACAATCACGGCGCCTTTAGGCGGCAGCTGGTCCAGATTGGTCAAAGACGCCAGACCCAGCTTATTATTACCATGCATCAATGTGTGAGCCGGCAACGGTGGGTCGAAGTGAAAGCCCTGACCCGCATCTGTACCGACTGTTTCCACGCCAAATCCCAGAACATCCCGTTCTTTTACCAGATATTCAATACAATCCGGTGACGGGCCAGGACAATGCGATCCGTTTTCATCAATATTCAGAAAATCTGCACCGGTGCGCTTGCTCCAGTCTGTCCGCATCAGCACCCAGGTCCCTGCTTCAATCGCGCCGTGCTCCGCTTCCCAGGCCTTTACTTTATCGGCCGTAAGAACATAATCCGCATCTTCGGCGGATTCCTTGCTGACATCAATTACATTTGCCGCAGCGATCAATTTTTCCGGAGCAATGGTGTCGGTATAGCCATCATTATAATCCTTGCCCGTGACCCAATGACCCGGTGCATCAAAGTGAGTCCCAGTATGCTCGCCACAAGAAATCTTGTTCCAGTACCAGGCCGGCCCTTTGTCATCATACTGAGAAATACGTTCCAGTTTAAATCCCGGAGATTGTTCAAATTCCTCCGGCAACCCGATTACCTGCGTATTTTCGTCCAATGGTACTGACAGGTCCACGACCCGAATAGCGCCTGTCGCCATATCACTTACCAGATTGGTCAATGTTTCATTTGTCATATTTAAGGCCTCTCTTTTATGATTAATTTCTGTCCTGATGCGACCAGGTCGCCCTCTCTTGTTCACGGCGGGCCCCCCAGTCCCGGGGAAAAAGAGATCCGCCTCTACAAAATTATTATATACATAAAATAATTTTTTTAAATACAAATTACTAATAAAAATGCCTCAAAAATAATTTTCCCCTTTCGGTTCATGCTTTACGGCATTTTTACGCTAGTCTATTCTACGTCCGGCATGACGCTGGATAAAATATTATATCGCTTTTTTCCCCCAAACTATCTTATTTCACTTTATTTTGTCGTTTACCCGTTATTTACAAATTATCGTTAATTATAGGGTGGATAAAGTTGTCTTGTAGGAGTATTTTCAGAAAATCATCTGAATCGGCCTGACAGGACCAATTAGAGGCAAAGAAGGGAGGCATCTGAAAGATGCCACAAGTAATGGACCCTGAAGAACATACGGACTCTCCTTCCGACCAACCAAATGGTCCGGAACGAAGAATTACCTTCCAGCTCTATGAATATTGGTTCGGGTTGGTTGAAGAAGGTGGTCTGCCGCCGCTCAAGTCCCTGACGCCTGCCGATATTGCACCATACCGCAATAACATGGTTCTCATTGATCTGAGAGATCCTAAATCAGAGCCAACATTACAGGTCGTTGGACAACTTTTGCTGGATGATGTTGGCGAAGGTATTCCGCTTTCCACCATCAGTGACATTCCCCGCCGGACACTGCTCAGCCGCCTGACGGACCATTACATGGAAGTTCTCGGCAACAAAAGCCCGATCTCGTTCGATGCCGAATTTATCAATCTGGATGATCAGAAAATATACTATCGCGGTATCATGTTGCCCTTCAGTGATGACGGCATCAAGGTTAATTTTATTCTGGGGGCTATTCGCTGGATCAGCGAAGATGACATGAAAAAAGCCGCTGCCGAAGCGGCCTTGTTTGAACAGGACAATACGACACAATCGACGACCGAAACTGATACGCCAGCGGAAGAAACCGCATCGTTGGCTCCGGCCGCGCCAACAGAAGAAGGTTCCCCGACCGCACCTGATAATATTTCAGCACCCGATATCCCTGTTGACGTCTCCCCTTCGGATCAAATTCCGGCGTCTCTCCCGCACCTTCGGGAAGAACTGGAAAAATGCCGGAGCTTGGTTCAGGGGCAAAGCCCCGCAGACCTTCGGTCCCGCAAGGCACTTTATGAAACTCTCGGCGCTGTTCTGGATTTCCACCACCTGTGCCAAAACAATAAAGACAGCTATCGACAGCTGTTGGCGGAAGAAGATCTCAAGGCCCAGAAACGCGCCCCTTTCACACCGGCGTTGAAATTATGCTTTGGGCGAGACTATGACAAGACTCGCCTGACTGAATATGCTGCGACATTGTCCTATGCCCAAAAGCACAATCTCACAGGGGCTGATCTGCCGGAATTTCTCGAAACTTTCCCCGGCGGGATCAAGGGCTGTGTCCAGGCGGAGCGTCAGGGTCGCCATGACGGCAACAACACGCCAACGGCTCTGTCCGATGAAGAAAGTAAAAAAATTATTCAAAACATGCCACCTCTCGCAAGCTTCGACGTCTTGATAGATGACGACACCGGCAATGAGGAAGGGAACGACCTTTGTCTGGTTCTTACCCGCCGCGAAGGAACGCGCATGGATGTGGTCAAAATTCTGCCCCAGGATAAGAAAATACTGGGGCCAATTATAAAAAAACTAATAAGGGATCTCTGATCAGGCAATGAAACGATAACGTGATGACAGACCTCATATAAAGGGGCGCATTTCATATAATGACTAAAGTAACTCACTCCCCATACGGAGAGTATTAAAAGGACGAGAAAGTGACGAGCTGGACTCAAAAGAAACTCAGAATTGATGTTGTTGCAGATTTTGCTGTAGAACGATCAAAGTCTGGACCCAACGCTGAATTTATCCAATTCATCAAGGATCTTTACAAGCATGCTGCCCCGGAAGAACTAAACAACCGCCCCATTGAAGAGTTGTATGCGGCGGCGCTTTCCCTGTGGAAATATGCCCAGCAGCGCGATAAGAACCTATGCAAGATAAGGGTATTTAACCCAACTCTGGAAGAACATGGCTGGCCGGCCTCTCACACCATCATTCAGATTATCAATGATGACATGCCATTCCTGCTCGATTCCGTAACTTCCAATCTGCTGGAAGACGGCAACGATCTACATATGCTGGTCCACCCCATCATGACCTTTAAGCGGGATGCCAAAGGCAATATCACGACGGACAAGGCGGGGAAAGAAGTCACCGAATCCATTATGCATATTGAAATTACTGCCATGACGGATCCGGAACAGATCGCCGAACTGGAAGCCAAGCTGAGTAAGGTTCTCGGCTTTGTCCGCGCCGCCATTGATGACTGGAAAGTAATGCTGGGCAAAATGGATGATGTTGGCAAAAACCTAAAATCCTTGCCTAAAACAGTTCTTGACCCACAAAAAAGAGACGTTGCGGTCAATTTCCTTAACTGGCTGAAGAATGACAATTTTACCGTTCTCGGCTACCGGGAGTATTTCCACGACAGCAAAGCGCCCCATAAAACCAAGGGCGAAGGTTATGGCATGCTGCGCGAGCCAGACGAATATGTCCTGAAAGGCCCCGAAGGTCTTGTCCCCACATCACCTGAAATTGAAGATTTCATGGCCCAGGACGAGATCATGCTGATCACAAAGGCCAACGTGAAATCCCTGATTCATCGTGTGGTTCATCTTGATTATATCGGGTTCAAAAAATTTGATAAGAAGGGCGCAACGATCAGCGAGGTTCGGTTTGTTGGCCTGTTTACCGCCCAATCCTATAACCAACAGGCGGCAACGGTACCTTATCTTGATCAAAAAGTGCAGCATGTGGTATCGGAATCTGGTTTTTCTGCCGAAAGCCATGATGGCCGGGCATTGATGCATATCCTTGAAACCCTGCCCCGGGACGAATTGTTCCAGATTGATGAAGAGCAGCTGCTCGAAACAGCCATGGGCATTCTGCATCTCAAAGTCGTCCCACGCTGTCGTGCCTTTATCCGGAAAGACCGTTTCGAACGCTATGTCTCTGCACTGGTTTTTGTTCCTCGTGACCTTTATGATTCAACATTGCGCGGCAAGGTGGAAACCATTTTATGCGAAGCTTTCAACGGCGAACTTTCTTCCCGCTATGCCCAGCTCAGCAATGAACGGATCGCCCGATGGCATTTTATCATTCGCACAAAACCCGGAGACGTGCCGAACCCGGACACCGACAGCATTAACAAACGTCTCAACGAAGTGGCTCAGCGCTGGACGGATCATTTGCAAGAGGTTCTGAATGACCGTTGGGGCGAAGAAGTCGGCACAACCTTGTTCCGCACCTACCATAAGTCATTTTCCGAGTCGTATCGAGAGCATTTCGACGCCCGCTTTGCGGTAACCGACATTGAAAAACTGGAACAGCTGCCCGAAAGCCAGAATATCCAGTTTAACTTTTACCGTCTGGTGGAAGACCCTGATCACGCCATTCGTCTGAAAATTTACACCAGCCGCCAGACCATTGCCTTGAGCGACTGTCTGCCGATGCTGGAAAATCTTGGCCTTCGGGTCGTGGAAGAAAACGCCTTTACCGTCGTGACGGAAGAAAGCCACTCCCCCATTACCCACACAATTCATGATTTTTACATGGAAGACCAGACGGAAAACTCTTTCGATCTGGCAAAAATGAAAGACCGCCTGGAAAACACACTGCGCGCCGTCTGGATTGAACGGGTCGACAATGACGGCTTTAACAAACTGGTGCTGCGCGCCGGCCTGAATTATCGTCAGGCTCTGATCCTGCGCATCTACAGTAAATATTTACGGCAACTGGGCCTGTCCTACAGTGAAACCTATATGCAGGACACGCTTACCCAGCACTGTGATATCGCGCGGGACCTGTCGTCTTTATTCGAAGTCTTTTTCTCCCTGGTCCTGCCAAAAGGGCTTGATCGGGAAACCGAAGCCGCGCGGCTGGAACAGTCGATCCGCACCAATCTGGAACAGGTGGACAGCTTGGACCAGGACCGGATGCTACGCAGTTACCTTAATGTAATCACCAGCACGTTACGGACCAACTTTTATCAAGCCGATAAAGATGGGTCCAACAAGCCGTATATTTCCATCAAAATCAAAAGCCGTGAAGTCAAAGAGGCCCCAAAACCACGGCCATATGCCGAAATCTTTGTCTATAGCCCCCGCATCGAAGGGGTGCATCTGCGCGCCGGGCCTGTCGCACGCGGCGGCTTACGCTGGTCGGATCGAAAAGAAGATTACCGAACCGAAGTCCTCGGACTGGTAAAAGCCCAGCAGGTGAAAAACACCGTGATCGTGCCAGTTGGCGCCAAAGGGGGGTTTGTGCCGAAACAAATCCCGGTTGGGGCTGATCGGGAACAAACTCTGGCAGAGGGCATCACCTGCTATAAAACCTTTATTTCAGGCTTGTTGGACATCACTGATAACCTGAAAGACCAGAATATAATACATCCGGATAATGTTGTGCGGCGGGATGGCGATGACCCCTATCTGGTGGTTGCCGCCGATAAGGGTACCGCAACATTCTCCGATATCGCCAATGGCCTTGCCCAAGATTACGGATTCTGGCTTGATGACGCCTTCGCTTCCGGTGGGTCCAAGGGCTATGACCATAAAAAAATGGGCATTACCGCGAAGGGCGCCTGGGTTTCCGTTCAGCGCCACTTCCGGGAACGCGACATCAATGTCCAGACGGACTCCATTACGGTCACCGGTGTTGGCGACATGTCCGGCGATGTATTCGGCAATGGTCTGCTATGTTCTAAAGCCGTCAAGCTGGTCGCAGCCTTTGATCATCGTGATATCTTCATTGATCCGAACCCTGATCCAGCCACCAGCTATAAGGAGCGCGAACGTCTGTTCAATCTGCCCCGCTCCAGCTGGCAGGATTACAATCAGAAACTGATGTCTAAAGGCGGCGGCATTTTCCCCCGCAGCGCCAAATCCATTCCGCTTAGTCCGGAAATGCAGGATTTGCTGCATTTTGACGCTAGCGTAAAAACCGCAACGCCAAATGAGGTGATGAGAGCCATTCTGACATCTCATGCTGACCTGTTGTGGTTTGGCGGCATCGGTACTTATGTCAAATCGACTCAGGAAAATAACTCCCAGGTGGGGGATCGCGCCAATGACGCCATTCGCGTTGACGGTCGCGAACTCAATTGCACTGTCATTGCCGAGGGCGGAAACCTGGCCTGCACCCAGCGAGGCCGGATCGAATACGCCCTGAAAGGTGGACTGATCAATACCGACGCCGTTGATAACTCTGCGGGCGTGGATTGTTCCGACAACGAAGTAAATATCAAGATTTTACTGAATGCTCTGGTCGTTGATGGGAAGTTAACCTCTCAACAACGCGACAGCTTGCTGGTTGAAATGACTGATGAGGTGAGTAAAATTGTCTTAAACGACAACTATCTACAAACCCAGACCATCAGCCTGGCCCGCGCCAGCAGCATCCGGGAGCTTGACAGCTTTGTCCGCTTTATGGATGACCTGGAAAAATCAGCCCATCTGGATCGGGAACTCGAATTCCTACCGACCGATGATGAGTTGATTGACCGGACTGAAAAGGAACTGGGCCTGACCCGACCGGAAATATCCGTGTTGGTGGCTTATGCCAAAATGGGCCTTTATGATGAATTGATGACCAGCGATTTCCTTGATGATCCCTATCTGGACAAATATCTGATCCGGGCCTTCCCGATTCAGCTCCAGACGAGGTATGCATCTGAAATTGCAAAGCATCAGCTGAAACGCGCCATTATCGCCAAGGAAATCTGTAACGAGATTGTCAACCGTGGCGGCATCCAGGCAATTAAGGAAGAAACTGGCGCCATGGCCGCAGACATCGCCCGCGCGTCTATTATTGCCCGGGAAGTCTTTAGTCTGACCGCCCTGTGTGAACAGATCGAAAGTCTGGATTATAAAGCCCCGGCTACCATACAGATCCTGATGTTAATGGATGTCGAGGCCTTTGCCCGCAGACAAACCATCTGGTTCCTCAACAATACCGATACCAGCCGACCGCTCAAGGATATCATCGAACAGTTCCGGCCTGGTGTCGAAAAACTGTTTGAGGGTTCCGCAGCACTGCCCAACGCACAGGACGACAGCCTTAATTGCAAAATCGCCATGTATTGCGAGCAGAATGTCGATCGGGAACTGGCGGCGCATATCGCCAACCTGGAATTGACCGTGGCGGCATGTGATATGGTATTGGTCGCTCAGGAAATGGATATTGATATTCTGGACGTGGCCCGGGCTTACTTCCTGCTTGGCGACAAAATCGGCTTCGACTGGTTGCGCGCTGAAGCAGAGGTGGTCGAATCTTCAGATCATTGGGACCGGTTGGCCACCAACAGTGTTGTCGCCGACCTGCTTGATCAACAGAAGAATCTGACCCGGTCAGCCCTGGCAAACCTCAAAAAAGGCGGCGATAGTGTCGAAGCAGCAACAGCCTGGCTAAAGAAAGTGGACAATTCCATCCACCGCATTCAAAAACTGATTACCGACTTCCAGGTAACCGGCCGGATCAATGTAACAAAACTGGGCTTTGCCGCACGGCAAATCCGTAATGTAATCATCGACTGATCACTGAAATTTACTAAAAAAGGGATGAGAAAACCTCATCCCTTTTTTTATCCATCGCATTTTCTCGGCAACATCGCATCTTAATATTTGGACATTTTCTTCCCCCAGAGCGACCCAAGCCAGGCCCCCAGAAGCAGCGGCAAAAGAATGGCCGGGAAGACACGCAGAACCTCGGCATAGCCTGTATCGCTGAAAATGAAAATCAGGGCCATGTACACTAGCCCGAAAATAACCGCCCACATGAAAGACAGGCGCATGGCCCCGGCGCGACTACACACAATATAGCCAACGACACCGCCAAAAAAAATTAAGATCAAAATACCCATTGCGCTTTGCCTTCTCAAATTTATCGGCCACAGTAGAGTGACAACCGATTTCCCCCTAATGTAAAAGGACATTCCGCAAAGCGCACGTTCTTTTGTCAAGAATCTGCATTTTTAAACATCTGGTCAGGAAGCTTAAAAACTGTCGTTTAAAACAACTTCATCCGGAGGCAACTGCCCCCCACGCGCCCAAGGCTCTTTTACAGCTTTTCCTATAACTAAAATCAGTGCGATAACATGATCCTCCGGTAAATTGATCACCTCCGCTACCTGGTCGGCATCAAACCCGATCATTGGCCCCGTATTCAGTCCCAACGAAGTCGCGGCCACCATAATATTCTGCGCCATAAAGGAACCGCTGCGAATTGCCTCATCACGTTGCAATACAGGCTTATCTTTATAAAACTCTGTCAACATCCCCACAAGAATGTTCCGGGTTTCCTGGTCTGCCGTGCGCCAATAACGCTCCGGATTTTTGCGCCAGGCCTGTGTATCCCCGCAAATAACCCAAACCTCACTGGCCTCGGTAAGCTGCGCCTGGTCAAAAGCCGCCACGCGCAAGGCGGCGCGTGCGCCCTTGTCTGTAATCCGAACAATCCGACCATGTTGAATATTATACGACGTTGGCGCACACAAGGCCGCAGCCATTAAACTATCGATCTGTTGATCATCCAACTTGAAACTGCTGTCAAAATGTTTAGCCGTTCTGCGTGCTGTCATCGCAGTCAATGTATCCATGATAAATCTCCTTTTGTATCTTTTCACCGGATACTTTAAGAGATAGTCTTTCCATTAAATTAAGGAAGGCACAAATTAACCAACATGCTTTTGCATTTTATGCACAAGCTTTTCCTGAAGGGGCGCGCATGATTAATCGACTAAATTTATTCCTCAAAGTGATTGAGCTCGGCAGCTTTTCCGCCGTCAGCCGCGCCGCCGGATTATCACCATCAAGCATCAGCCGGCAAATGGACAAATTAGAAGCCGATTTCGGCATTCGGCTTCTCAACCGTTCCACCCATGTCATTCACCCGACAGAAGCGGGGCTCGCCCTGGCGCCTTACGCAGAGAACAGCCTTGCCCAACTGGACCAGGCCAGGCAGGAAATCTGCCCCCCAAGCGAAAAGGTGACAGGAGCACTGAAAGTATCTGTCTTCTCCACCTTCGGCAATCTTGCAATTTGTCCCCTGCTGCCAAAATTCTTCGACCAGTTTCCCGATGTCAGCCTTACCCTCAACGCCGAGGATTGTATGGTCGACCTGACCAAAGAAAATGTGGATCTCGCGGTGCGTATCGGGCGACCACAGGATTCAAGTCTCAAGATGCGTCCGCTGATGGCCAATCACATGCGATTGGTCGCCAGTCCAGCTTATATCGCCCGACACGGTCTGCCGGAAAACCCGGAAAAGTTACGACATCACAACTGTCTGACCTTTGACCGCAACCGCAAAACGACCTGGTGGCATTTTGACCAGGACTCTCGGCAGATCAAGGTCCCGGTCTCTGGGAATCTGCGTTCTGTGGGGGGCGCCCCCCTCTATCGGGCGGCTCTGGCTGGTCTTGGTATCACAGTCACCACCCGTTGGCAGTCCCACCGCGCCATCAGCCGTGGCGACTTGCTGCCGCTACTGCCCGACTGGAGCGCCAGCCTTGACGGCCAGGGCGCCAACCAGATTTATGCTGTCTATCTGCCAGATCGCCATATGCGTCCGGCATTACGCGCGTTCCTCGACTTTCTGGTGGCGGAACTCGCACCACTTAACTGCTAGAAAGACGAATGAGCCCCCCAAAAGCTCTAAGTCTTTTATTTCTGCCCCTAGTGGCGGAAATGGCGCATGCCGGTCATCACCATAGCCAGACCACGTTCGTTAGCCGCAGCAATCACTTCGTCATCCCGCATGGAACCCCCCGGTTGAATGACCGCCGTAACCCCCGCTTCTGCGGCATGGATCAAACCATCAGCAAAGGGGAAGAAAGCATCGGATGCAACCACCGAGCCCTTGGTCAGAACTTCTGGGAACCCGGCGGCCTCTTTAGCGTCTTCTGCCTTCCGGACCGCGACCCGGGCACTGTCGACGCGGCTCATCTGACCCGCGCCAATCCCGACAGTTGCGCCATCTTTGACATATATAATTGCATTGGACTTCACATGCTTACAAACAGTGAAGGCAAACAACAGGTCTTTCAGTTCCTGTTCTGTTGGTTGACGTTCCGTCACCACCTTCAAGTCGTCTAATGTTACCTTACCATTATCACGGTCCTGCAGAAGATAGCCGCCCGCAACTGATTTAATGGTTTGCCCCACGGCGCGCGGATCAGCAAGACCGCCTGTAAGCAACAAACGTAAATTCTTCTTGGCAGCGAGAATTTCCAGCGCCTTTTGATCTGCGTCAGGCGCAATCACGACCTCAGTAAAAATCTTGGAGATTTCCTCAGCAGTCGCACCGTCCAATGTACTATTCAGGGCAATGATCCCGCCGAAGGCACTGGTCTGATCACATAGCAACGCCTGATTATAGGCCTCTTTCATGGTCGCAGCCTGGGCCACACCACAAGGATTGGCATGTTTGATAATGGCCACAGCCGGTCCGGAAGCCGCATCAAACTCACTGACCAACTCAAAGGCGGCATCAGTGTCATTAAGATTATTATAACTCAACTCCTTCCCCTGTATCTGGCGGGCTGTCGCAATACCAGGCCGGGGGGTTGCGCTGCGGCTAACATAGAAGGCTGCATTTTGATGCGGGTTCTCACCATACCGCAACGTTTGCTTGCGGGTGGCGGTTACGTTCAGCCGGTCGGGATAGCTGTCGCCCAGTTGTGCGGCAAACCAGGCCGAAATAGCGGCATCATAAGACCCCGTGCGGGCATACGCCCGGGCCGCCAATGCACGGCGCAAGTCAGCAGATGTCGCACCGTTATTTTCCAACATGGATGCCTTCACTGCTTCATAATCTCTGGCTTCAACAACAACGGTTACAAACTTATGATTCTTCGCGGCAGACCGGATCATCGCCGGACCGCCAATATCGATGTTTTCGATGCAGGTGTCAAAGTCCGCCCCTTTTTCTACTGTTTCTTCAAAGGGATAAAGATTAACCACCAGCAGGTCAATATTGGCAATATCGTGATCAGTCATGGCTTTAACGTGGGTATCGTTATCGCGCAGGGCCAGAAGCCCGCCATGGATTTTAGGATGCAAGGTTTTCACCCGACCATCCATCATTTCAGGAAAGCCGGTGTGACTGGACACTTCAGTAACCACAATGCCAGCATCGGCCAACGCTTTGGCTGATCCTCCGGTAGAGAGGATCTCCACCCCTTGGTCACTCAAAAACTGGCCGAATTCGATCAACCCGTTTTTATCCGATACGGAAAGCAGGGCGCGTTTGATGGGAGTTGTGGGGGCTGGCGACATAATGGATTCCTTAAAATAACAGCGTCTTGACCTGTAAAGACATTATAAAGAGAATATTTCCCTTGCGTCCTACTGGATCACCCGCCTTCAGGCAAGTAAAAAACCACTATTCCCGCAATCAATGCCGTTCAATGCGCCGCAGTGACCATTTTACCACGGTTTCCGGATCAGCAGCTGTCCCCGAGAGAACAATTTGTCGACAGTTCTGCAGCCGCGCCACTTCCCCAAGATAGATACTTTCTTCCAGGGCAAGAGACGCACCGGCACACTGGAATTGCCAGTAATCACCATTCGGCAACCGCAATAGAACTTTGTCATCGCCACTCTGCAGCGATACCGTGACATCAGGATGAACATGAAAGCGGATATCAAAATGCGGCGCTTTAAGGTTATCCGAGGTTTGTAACATCCGGCGCTGCAAACGATCTTCGCCGCGGATATCAAGACCGGTATCATTGAGATAGAGACTGCGATAATGGGTGACCCCAAAGCGAACCTGATAACCGTCATGGCTCATATCTAACAGATGATGACCTTTTTCTTCTGTGCGGTCACTGGTCACCAGCGTCGGCCCATCGCCAATCAAACCATCCTTGCGCAAGGCACTGGAATTCTTGTCATTCAGAACCACCGTTGAATGCGCCGCTGTTGAGCGAGACAACTTGTACAAATCCATATCCGGCATATCCGGCAGAGAGCTCGCGCACCCACAATTGACTATGATACGGTGCGGGCCCTGGCTGAGTTCAAAAGACAGGGTGCTGGCATGGCCATTGTAACTCACCTCAACCTCGGCCGGCGGTCCTGTATCGGCAATAATTACAGTTCCTTCCTGCTCAAGTCGTCTAAAGCCACTTTGTTCACCATCAAGACAAACCACCCCTGTCTCCTGGTCGGCATCTGCATCAGAAAAAGCGATCGTCGCCGCCATATCCTGAGCGTTTTGTTCGCTGGCCCCATGAAAAAGGGCCAGACGGCCATCCCCATGGATCAGACTTTTCAACAATGCCGTCATACGGGCCAATGCTGGGGTTAATCCCGACGGCACGTCATGCCCCATGGCTTTATAGGAAGCGCGCACCACCAGTAAGCCGCGTAAAATCCGGTACAGGTCTTCCGGATTGCGGCTGGCGACACCCCCGTCTGGCAGAATTTCGGTGGTTAAGGCCTCCTGCAATAACCGTGTGCCGCGCTTTAGCCAATTTTCCCCGTAAGGGATATAAAGTCCGGCTAAAATAAGTCCCCCGATGGCCCGCATGCGCGGTAAGCCTCGTCCATAATCATCAGAGGAATGATAGAGATGCCGGGCCTGGCGGGCGAGACAATTGAGCAGCTTGCTGCGGTAGATCAAGTCATTGCTGTCGAGAATCAACGGGGCATAGGCCATCCAGTTGATGATACGGCGCCCAATGATGTCCGGCGACCAGGTCAGATCATGCCATTGATCAAATTCCGCCAACCAATGGCGCATGAGGTCCATGGCCCGACGTCGGGCGGCATTGCGATCGACCACCCGGTTGAGATCACGAAGCCAGCAAAAACTATGTAAATGTTCGGCCCATTTTTGATCCAGAGTATCCACCTGCCAGATTTCACCCCCTTCCCATGCACCAGTATCGTGGGCGGGATTACGCAGAATCTGCCCCTCACAATAAAACCGGTTGGAAATAATATGGGACCCTGCGGCGATGGAGCCGGCCCACGGATCTTTCGGCGTCCCCAGTAGCCGCAAAGGATGTTTTCCTTTCAGGCGCAGCTCATGATAACGGCTGCTGTAACTGGCTTTTTTCACCACATTTTTCAGACGTTTCTGTACCTTGGCCGTGAGTGGCGTGTCTGAGTGACGGCGAATTTGCGACATCGAAGCTTATCTCTGTTCCGGTTCAAAGTTAGGAAAATCAGGCGAAAGCGCAGCCTAACATATGTTGCGTGGGGAATTAAGGCAGATTTGTGATATTCCTGTGGAACAGCCTATTCTTCTTTACTCCCGCGCAACGCCCGAATATTTTTGGCGTAACACGCCGGGCCGCCGGTGAAACTCGCGGTTCCTGCAACCAAAAGGTCCGCCCCGGCATCCACAACCCATTCAGCCGTCTCTGCTGTGATCCCGCCATCTACCTGTAGATCAATATGACGACCAGAAACGTCAATTTTCTGCCGGACCGCCTTGATCTTCTGCAATTGATTGACGATGAATTTTTGCCCCCCGAACCCCGGGTTAACGCTCATCACCAGAATAAGGTCTACCATATCCATCACATGGTCCAGAACCTCCACTGGTGTTCCGGGGTTGAGGGAAATACCCGCCCGTTTGCCCAATGATTTTATCAGTTGAATCGTACGGTGAAAATGCGGTGTTGCTTCTGCATGAATGGTAATAATATCAGACCCGGCATTGGCAAAGTCTTCAATATAAGCATCCACCGGAGAAATCATCAAATGCACATCAAAGATTTTGTCGCTGAACGGTCTTATGGCCTTCACCACGGCGGGGCCAATGGTAATGTTGGGGACAAAATGTCCGTCCATCACATCTACATGTATATAATCCGCCCCGGCCGCATCAATGGCGGCAATTTCCTCGCCCAGCCGGGCAAAATCAGCAGAAAGAATGGAAGGGGCAATTCTGGTATGTTGTTGCATGAGATTCCCTAAATATCAAAATCTTGAATTGAAAGTTATTAGTCTGATGTTTTCGTCAGCCGGCTGATAAAAAAGCCGTCCATGCCGCCCGGTATATTAGCCGCAGGATTATGATGGGGCAAGGTTTGCACATCACCGTTATCCATAATCGCCTGCCCAAAACCTGTAAGCTCATCTGCCGTGATCGGAACACGCTGAATCTTTTCATTCCGGCTCAACAAAGCCGCTATCTGATCCGGCCCCTCTTCCGT
The DNA here is from genome assembly GCF_006385135.1 of Paremcibacter congregatus. Classification (GTDB taxonomy): domain Bacteria; phylum Pseudomonadota; class Alphaproteobacteria; order Sphingomonadales; family Emcibacteraceae; genus Paremcibacter; species Paremcibacter congregatus. The sequence goes on along the minus strand of NZ_CP041025.1, from coordinate 4,123,456 downwards.
CTGCAATGAACAAACACAATAAATCAACCTGCCCCCCACAGGCAGTATGGAAATCGCGGCATCTAACAGGTTTTTCTGAATTTCCGCCAGTGCCGTGATGTCCAGAGGGCCCCGCATACGGCTCACCTCCGGATGGCGGCGCATGGTCCCCGTGGAACTGCACGGCGCATCCAACAGGATAAAAGGAAACGGCTCGTCCGGTGAATACGTCGCGGCGTCTGTCACCACCGTCTCACAGGAGAAGCCCAACCGGGACATATTTTCTTCAAATCGCCGCAATCGCCGCGCCGACTGATCCACCGCGGTCACCTGACATCCTTTAGCCAGTGACTGTGCTGTCTTGCCTCCGGGAGCCGCACAAAGATCCAGCACCCGATCCCCCGACTTTGCCCCCAATAGTGTTGCCGGAAGGCTGGCGGCCGTATCCTGAACCCACCACTGGCCCTCTTCATAACCATCAAGCTGAGCCACGGGCCCCGCCTTCTCGACCCGCACCGAACCATTCGGCAGTTCTATTCCGCCAAGTTTTTCAGCCCATTGCTTGGCTGCTGTTTGATCTTTCAGGCTAAAATCAAGCGGCGGCTCCGCCAGCAGCGCCACCGCCATATCATCAACCTGCCCAGATCCGTAACGCGCCACCCAGCTGGCCTTCAGCCACTTGGGAATATTGAGCCCTGGAGAAAATTTGGTCGAGAATTTTTCCTGTTCCCGATCAATGCGGCGCAAAATAGCGTTGACCATTCCTTTAGCGTGCCGATCAGAACTGTTTTTTTGTTTATCCGTCATTTTAACGGCCGAATTCACCGCCGCATGGGCCGGTACCTGCATGTATAGCAATTGTGTGATTGCCAACCGCAGAATATTGCGAACCGTTTTCTTCTTGCTGGTCAATTTTGTTGTTGTGCAATGATTTATCATGGCATCAAGCTGACCCAGATGACGTAAGCAGCTTGTGCCAAGATGGCGCACAAAGGCCCTGTCCTGAACCGTGAGCTTATCGCCGTAAAAGCGACAGGTCTGTTCAAATGCCTGATCCAGCGGCAAATGCTCATCCAGAATTCTTTCCAGAAAGGCCAGGGCCGCCCAGCGGCCGATCAGGTCATTTGCCATATCACTTCATACTCACGCTCTTCTCCCGGGGAATCCGGAAAAGTCTTAAAAAGGGGCGTAACATAAGCCCCCGGGTCTGCCAAGCAGAAACTGCCCGCTTAGCCCCATGGTCCCTTATTAGGTGTCTTTTTAGCGCTGGTCGGCACTGATGCGCGCCCTGAAGATGGGGCCCGCGCCATACCCTGAAGACGTTTGATCCGCGTATCCATATTAGGGTGGGTGGAAAACAGGTTATCCATCCGCTCTCCGCTCAGTGGATTGACAATAAACAAATGTGCCGTCGCCGGATTACGCTCCGCCATCGTATTAGGTACTTGTCGGCTGGCTTTCTGTAATTTTTCCAAAGCCGAAGCCAACCACAACGGATGACCACATATCTCCGCCCCGCGACGGTCAGCCTCATACTCACGGCTACGGCTGATGGCCATCTGAACCAGAAGCGCCGCTAACGGCGCCAGAATCATCATCAACAGCGCCCCGACAAACCCCAATGGATTATCCCGGTTCCCCCCGAAAAACAAAGCGAAATTGGCCAGCATACTAATCGCCCCTGCAAGCGTCGCCGTAACCGTCATGGTCAGAGTGTCCCGGTGTTTCACATGAGAGAGCTCATGTGCCATAACACCCGCCACTTCTTCACGGTTTAAAATCTGCAACAACCCCCGGGAGGCCGCCACCGCCGCATTGTCAGGGTTACGTCCTGTGGCAAAGGCATTCGGCTGTTCACTGGCAATGACATAAACTTTGGGCATCGGTAGTGCTGCCCGTCGAGCCAATCCTTCAACCGTTCGGTAGTACGCCTGCAGAGTAGGCTGCGTGGTATCCGGGCGCACTTCCTCCGCCCCATACATACGCAGAACCAGTTTGTCAGAATTCCAATAAGCAAAAACATTCATGCCCAATGCAAAGATAAAGGCAAATATCATCCCTGACTGTCCGCCAATCATGAACCCCACCGCCAGAAACAAGCCTGTCATTGCCGCTAACAGCAAGGAGGTCTTAAAAAATCCCATTTTATAGATCCTCTAAAGCATTCTATCCTAGTGTCTCCCCCATACTTCCTGTTATATATGGAGAGCAAAATCCCTTTTAACAAGAGTTTGACCCATGAGTGTTCCAAAAAATAACGACCCAAAAACATCCCCCGCCAGTGCTGAGAAGGATGATGCTCGGTCAGGAAAAGACGGAGATACCCCCCTTGCACGGCCCACTGAATACGGGGGCCGGGAAGGGCCGGAGCCAACCCGTTATGGCGACTGGGAAAACAGTGGCATCATTTCAGACTTTTGAGCCTATGATTGATGACCTATGAAAGGGATGTGTTATGAAGCGATTATTTCTGTTGCGTCACGGCAAAGCTGGCTTCGGCAATACGGACCCTGAACGCCCCCTGGCCCCTCGGGGTGTGAAGGATATAGTATGGCTTGGCAAACTTTTAACCACAAAAGCTCTTTTACCCGACCATATTCTGTGTTCTTCCGCAAAACGCACCCGGGAAACCCGCGACTGCCTCTGCCAAGGTGACAATATACCACATATAAAAACATCTTTTCACGATAAGCTTTATCTTGCTTCTGCCGAAACCCTGCTCGACCACCTGCACTGTCTGGACAGCGGCATTCAAACCGCCATGATCATTGGTCATAACCCTGGAATCGCCACGTTATTTCACAGTCTCATTAACCGCCCCGCAACAGATCAGCGCCTGAGGGAATTTCCAACCGGGTGTCTGGTCATTCTTGATTTTGATATTACCGACTGGGCTGACCTAAAAAGTAACACAGGACAACTTTATTGTGGCTTTGTTGCTTCAGACGCCCGCAAGAAAGAAGAAGGTAACCTGCAAGATACTCAATAACTTAACCAGTATTTCACATGTCTGCATTAGCTTAATAAAGACACGGCCCTGCCGATTTTTGGATTAAGATTATGAAAGAAAAAGAATTACGCCTTGCCTTGGTTTGTTTCGGCGGCATTTCGCTGGCCATATATATTCATGGTGCAACCAAGGAAATTCTGAAACTGGCCCGCGCCTCAAAAGCTTTTCACAACGAGCCTGACATCAATAGTGAAAGCCGCAAACGCTATATTTACCCCAATGAAGATCTGATTGATCAACCGGACACGGAACTGGTCTATTTTGATATCCTGAAGGCGCTGGCCCCGGATATGGACCTCAGAGTTATTGTTGATGTCATCGCCGGCGCTTCTGCCGGCGGCATGAACAGCATTTTTCTGGGGCGGGCGCTGGCCCATGATCTGAGCATGGACCATTTGCGCCATCACTGGCTGGAAGAGGCTGATGTCAGCCGTCTGGTTGGCGATAAAAAACCCGCTGGTCGTCTTGATAAAGTTTTTTCCAAGCCTCTCATCCATTACCTCAGCTCAAAATATCTAGGTCAAACGCCTCTTGCCGAACAGGTAAAACTGAAATTACCCGCCCTTATGAATGTCTGGAAACTAAAACCGCCTTTTGATGGCCAGCATTTTCTTGGACTGATGTATAACAGTCTGAGCCAAATGGGTGAGGTGAAGCATCATTCTTTGATGCCCTATGGACATCGCCTCGATCTTTATGTCACCGTAACCGACTATTTTGGGTTTCACCGCGTCATTCCCCTGAACGATCCCCCTTTAATACAGGAACGTGAACATCGCCATAAACTGCATTTTTCTTATCTCAATAAGGAAAACCACCCTGGTGAGGATACCCAAAATCCTCATAACATTACTTCAGATTTCGATGTTTCCGGGATACCGGGCCTGAGTTTCGCCGCCCGCGCCACAGCCTGTTTCCCCGGCGCCTTTCCCCCGGCCCAGCTGCGTGAAGTTGATCACTTCATGAAAAACAAAGGGAAAAAATGGACAGCCAAGGCGCAATTTATCAAGCATAACTTCCGCGAATATGCCAGGGCCAATCTCGACCCCATGGCCACATCCTTCCTTGATGGCAGCATTCTGAATAACAAACCCTTTGACCAGGCAATCAGCGCCATTCAAGGCCGGCCCGCTTTTCGGGAAGTAGAACGACGTATAATTTATATAGATCCAAATCCGGAAAAACTTTTGGTCACGCCAACAGGCGCGCCGCCCTCTCCCTTGAATACAATTAAAGGGGCCCTGTCAGACATTCCCATGAATGAACCCATGCATGATGACCTGATGGACATTCAAACTTATAATCAACAAATCCGGACAATTCGAACAGTCATTGACACTGCCAAGCCGGAGATCGAAGCATTGGTTTCTGATATTTCCGGCGAACGCCTCAATACAATTTCCACAGCACAGGAAATTGAATATTTGCGGGTCATCGCCAATATCAGGTCCGTAACCGACGCCGGTTACTCTTATGGTGGTTATGCCCGGCTTAAAGTACGTAATACAGTCGCTAACCTAACCAATATTATCGGGGACATCTGCGGCTTCAGCAGTGGGACACACCTCCGCCGCCGCCTGTTCAACATACTGCATAATATGGCTTTCCGGGATAAATTTGATTTTTCCGATTACCAAAACAGGTTGGAAGAGCAGAGTGCATCAGGCCTGATGAATTGGGTCAAAGGCCTCATTCAGAAACAAGATCATCAGGAGAACATGCCATCCTGGGGATTTTTTCTCACCAAATTCGATATCAAATATCAACGGCGTCGTTTGTTATTTATCATAAAAGACCTAAACACTCATTATTCCCTTTGCCCGGAAGATGCAAAAAAGCTGGATGAACTCAAAAAAACCCTATATGGCCTGCTGGAAGAGCTTTCAAGTTGCGCCGAACCTGCCAACATCCCCTTTACCATCAAAGAATACCTGAGGGCAACTTTCCAGCCTTTGCTGAAATTAAACCTTGATGATCATATTCAGGAAAACGAAATCACAAAAAACCTGGAAGATTATATGCCTGGCATTCAAGCCGTACTCAATCAGCTGGCAGATGTTCTAAATCTGGATCAATATAAAAACAAAGCCGACCAATTGATAGCCGAACAAACAAAAACCCCCTGGAAAAGTGATTTAGCCAAAAGCCTGGCCGTGAGTTACATTGGGTTTTCATTTTGGGATGTCACCACATTCTCCATCATGGGATCAAAGGAACTCGGTGAATTCGACGAAATTAAAATTAACCGGATCAGCCCCAAAGATAAATCCGTGATTAATGGGGACAAAGATCATCTTCCGCTCTGTGGTACTGCAATGGGAGGGTTCGGCGCTTTTTTCAGCCGTGCTGACCGGGAAAATGATTATCTCTGGGGACGGTTAAACAGCGCCGAACGCCTGATTGATCTTTTATATAATCAGGCCAAAGATTCCGGTCTTCATCATAAACTGAATATCCAGAGTCTTAAGAAAAAAGCGTTCACCACCATTCTTGATGTGGAGGAGCCATACTTGAAGGAAGCCTCCGACCTGATTACCAAAATCAGGGAAAAGGTCAATAACCTGTAAACGCCCTATACATGGAAGCTTTCTCCGCAACCGCATCGACCTTTTTCATTGGGGTTAGAAAAGGTGAACCCACTTTGAAACTTCTCATCCTTATAATCCATTTCACTGCCAATCAGGTAAATCACGGACAAGGCATCAATAAACAAGGTAATGCCCCGGTCTTCAATCTTTTCATCAGTCGGATTAATCTGATCAACATATTCCACTGTATAGGACAAGCCGTTGCAGCCTTTGGTCGAGGTGCCCAAACGAACACCATGACATGGCGTATCCCGGCTGGCTAAAATTTCCTGAACACGGGCTGCCGCTGCTTCGGTAATTGTAATCATCGGTTTCTCCTACATAAATCCCATTTCAAGACGTGCCGCTTCGCTCATCATATACATGGTCCATGGCGGGTCCCAAACAAGCTCCACATTGGCCCCCTTTACCCCAGGAACGCCCATGACTTTCAGCTCAACCTCGCCCGGCATGCTTTCCGCCACTGGACAGTGGGGGGTGGTCAAGGTCATGATAATTTCCACATTGGCGTCATCCGAGACATTCACTTCGTAAATCAGACCCAATTCATAGATATTAACCGGAATCTCCGGATCGTATATCTCGCGCAATTGCGCCACCACCTGTTCCTGAACGTCCTTGCGGGTATCTTCAGACAAAGGCAGTTGGTATTCTCCGGCAGCAGACAATGGTGCCAACGTCACCTCCGCGCCAGTTTCTGGTAAAGTTGTCTCAGGTGTTTTTTCTGGGGTCTCTTCCACGCTCTCATCCTGTTCGTCTTGCAAAAATTTCTTCAAAAAACTCATATTTGCACCTTTTAAGAAAAAATGCGATTGACCTTGTGCAATCCTTCGATCAGCCGGTCAATATCTTCAGTTGTATTATAAAGTCCTAACGACATCCGCGCGGTCGACGGAACATCAAAGAAATCCATCACCGGCTGGGCACAATGATGCCCTGTTCTTATGGCGATACCATCCTGATCAAGGATCGTACCAATATCATGAGGGTGCGCCAAATCCATGGTAAAGGAAATGATTCCCGCCATCTGGTCCGCCTGACTGATGATGTTCAGGCCTTCCACGGCCTGTAATCTTTCCAGTGCGTAGGCCAACAATTGATCTTCGTGAACACCAATATTGTCAAAGCCCAAATTCTCGAGATAATCGATTGCAGCGCCAAAACCGATTCCACCCGCAATATGGGGGGTCCCGGCCTCAAATTTATGCGGCAGATCATTATAAACCGTTTTTTCAAACGTAACAGAACGGATCATATCGCCTCCCCCCTGATACGGCGGCATGGCATTAAGTAACTCTTCCTTGGCATATAAAACCCCGACCCCGGTTGGGCCGTAAACCTTATGACCTGAAAAAACATAAAAATCCGCATCCAGCGCCTGTACATCAACCCGCATATGCGGCACAGCCTGACACCCATCCACCAGAACCTTGGCCCCAACCTTGTGGGCCGCTTCAATAATCTTTTTAAGAGGCGTTATGGTGCCAAGCGAGTTGGAAATATGCGTAATCGCGACCAACTTGACCTTTTCGCTCAACTGTTTTTCAAACTCATCAAAAAGAAAGTTGGCTTTATTATCAATAGGGGCCACCGTCAGGACAATATCCTTTTCATCCCGCAATATCTGCCACGGCACAATATTGGAATGGTGCTCCATACGGCTTAAGACAACTTCATCGTCGGCTTTAAGAAACTTACGGCCCCAGCTTTGCGCCACAAGATTGATCGCCTCTGTCGCCCCACGCACAAAAATGATCTCATGATCATGTTTGGCATTTATGAAATTCCTGATTTTCCCCCGGGCATCTTCATATTTCTGCGTGCCCACCTGAGACAGATAGTAAACCCCCCGATGAATATTGGCATATTCCTTGGCGTAACAGGTCTGTATAGCCTCCAGCACTGCCCGTGGTTTCTGGGCGCTGGCGCCGCTATCCAGAAACGTCAACGGCTTACCATAAATTTCCTGTTCGAATATGGGAAAGTCCTTGCGGATTTCCTCCACATTATAATTCACTTTTGACGTCATGACACCACCTGCGTATTTAACCAGCCGGCCGTCTTAGCCTTAAAGCTGTCCTTGAGCTTGTCATCCGAGAGATCGTCAAACACTTCAGAAATAAAGGCTTCCACCAAAAGTCCTTTGGCCGCCGCTTCATCCAGTCCTCTGGACTTCAGATAAAACAACTGGTCCGTATCCAGTTCTCCGACCGTTGCCCCATGGCTACACTTCACATCATCGGCATAGATCAGTAATTCCGGCTTGGCGTTGGCTTCCGCTTTACGACTGAGCAAAAGATTTTTGTTCGATTGATCGGCATTTGTCTTTTGTGCATCCTGAGCCACAACGACCTTGCCCTGGAAAGCCGAAGTCCCGCCCTCGTCCAGAACACCGCGGAACAGCTGATTGCTGTTGCAATGGGGCATATCATGATTGATACGGGTAAAAATGTCATGAGATTGCTTCACCCGGCCAAGATATGCACCGCGTAAATCCACCACAGCATTCTCGCCGGTGAAACTGTTGATCAATTCGGTGCGACTGACTTCAGCCCCAAGCTGCAGGCTCATTTGATTGAATTTGGCCTCCGCCGCAACACTACTGTGCAATTCGGTCATATGGATGGCCTGACGTCCCTGAAGCTGAAACTGGTACAGTGACAACTCGGCCTTGGGGGCCAGTATTATGTCGCTGACCATATGGCTCCAGTACCGCTCTCCTTCAGCCCCAAGAAAACTTTCAATAATTTCCGCTTTGGCGCCGGCGCCAACATTGACCTGGGCACGGGTCCGCACAGCCTGCAAGTCAGTACCGCGTGTCACGATATGGATGATTTGTACAGGATGGGTTAACGTCTTTCCAGCGGGGACATCAATATGATACCCATCGGTGACCAGCGCCCTATTAAGATTATTCAACGGCGACGAATCTTCGACAGGAACCAACGTGCCTCTGAATTCTATCGTATTTTCAGAAAAAATAGCCACGTCAATTTCACGATCAGACGGGCAGAAGGACAGATTCTGGTTAATTATGCCATTGACAAAAACCAGAACATGTCCCGCCAGATCAGGACGATAAGCTTGATCAAAATACTGTTTTATTTCCTCTGCGTGATCCTCTTGCGTCGCCGGTGCAAAACCCTCAGACGTCAAAAAACCAAGCCGGGTATATTTCCATTCTTCAACCTTCGGCCCCGGTATGCCGACCATCGTAAATTTATCCATCGCCGCCTGACGGGTATCCAGCACCCAATCCTGCCCTGCCCCGGGCAACGTTTCCTTCACAGACTCAAAAGTATCCCGCAGTGCCGGATTATCCAAATGTAACTTCATTGCCATCTCAAATGACCCTTCATAATCCGTTTTACGCAGCAGTTTCTTCGATTCCAAGACCGGCATAACCATCCTGTTCCAGTTGCAACGCCAGGTTCTTATCGCCGGATTTCACAATCCGGCCCTTGGCCAGAACATGCACCATATCCGGAACAACATAATCCAGCAGGCGCTGATAATGGGTAATCATCAAAATCGACTTTTTTGCGCCCCGCAAACGGTTAATCCCGTCCGCAACAATTCTCAACGCATCAATATCAAGCCCGGAATCCGTTTCATCCAAAACCGCCAAACTCGGGTCCAGAACCGCCATCTGAACCATTTCGTTGCGTTTCTTTTCCCCACCAGAGAACCCCACATTGACCGGCCGTTTAAGCATTTCCGGATCCATATCCAGATCCTTGGCGCAGCTGCGTACAAGTTTCAGAAAATCAACGGCAGAAATTTCTTCTTCGCCACGGTACCGCCGCTGACTGTTCAATGCGGTACGCAGGAATGTCATATTGGATACGCCGGGGATTTCCACGGGATATTGAAAACCAAGGAAAAGGCCTTCACCCGCCCGCTCATGAGGCTCCATATCCAGAAGGTTCTTACCATTATAAATTACTGATCCATCAGTAATTTCATAACCGTCTTTTCCACAAATAGCATAGGACAAAGTACTTTTACCGGCCCCATTCGGCCCCATAATAGCGTGAACTTCCCCGTCATTAATGGTTAAATTTACCCCTTTAAGGATTTCCTTGCCGCCAACTGTGGCCCGTAAGTTCTTAATTTCCAACATATTTTATCTCTTTAATCTCGATTTTACTCTTGTCTCAACGCCAATCAAGTAGCCTTAGCCAACACTACCTTCCAGACTGATTCCCAGCAATTTTTGGGCTTCCACAGCAAATTCCATCGGGAGTTGTTGCATCACGTCTTTACAAAAGCCGTTTACAATCAACGCTACAGCATCCTCGGTTTCAAGACCGCGCTGCTGACAATAGAACAGCTGTTCATCGCTGATCTTCGACGTTGTCGCTTCATGTTCTATATGGGCTGTAGGGTTTTTCACCTCAATATAAGGCACCGTATGGGCGCCACAACGATCGCCAATCAACAGGCTGTCACATTGAGTGAAATTGCGCACATTTTCAGCACCAGGCATAACTTTCACCAATCCACGATAGGTGGCCTGGGATTTTCCGGCACTGATGCCTTTGGATATGATCGTACTAGAAGTATTTTCTCCAATATGAATCATCTTCGTGCCGGTATCGGCCTGTTGGTGATTATTTGTAATGGCGACAGAATAGAATTCGCCGACCGAATTATCCCCGATCAACAAGCAACTGGGGTATTTCCACGTGACTGCAGAACCGGTTTCCACCTGGGTCCAGGAGATCTTCGAATTTTTCCCCCGACAGGCCCCGCGTTTTGTGACAAAATTATAAATCCCGCCTTTGCCATCTTTATCACCCGGATACCAGTTCTGTACCGTCGAATATTTGATCTCCGCATCATCATGTGTCACTAATTCTACAACGGCGGCATGCAACTGATTCTCATCCCGCATCGGGGCGGTACAGCCCTCGAGATAAGAAACATAAGATCCTTCATCTGCTATAATGATCGTCCGCTCAAACTGGCCTGTATTGGCTTCATTAATGCGGAAGTATGTGCTGAGTTCCATGGGGCAACGCACCCCTTTGGGAATATAAACAAAGGTGCCGTCGGTAAAAACTGCACTATTCAGGGCCGCATAAAAATTATCGGCCACCGGAACCACGGATCCAAGATACTTCTGCATCAGTTCCGGGTAATCGTGAGCCGCCTCGGAAATTGAGCAGAATATAATCCCGGCTTCTTTCAGCTTTTTGCGAAACGTGGTCGCCACAGATACACTATCAAAAACAATATCAACCGCAACTCCCGCCAGAACTTCTTGTTCTTGAAGGGAAATTCCCAGTTTTTCATATGTTCTCAGCAATTCCGGGTCCACATCGGCCAGGCTTTGTGGCCCATCCTCCGAAGATTTCGGCGCAGAGTAATAATAAATGTCCTGGAAGTCGATCTCCGGATAATCCACCATCGCCCACGTCGGTTCTTCCATGGTCAACCACTTGGCATAGGCCTTCAGACGCCAGTCCAGTAACCACTGAGGTTCTTTTTTCTTGGCCGAAATAAAACGAATAACATCTTCATTCAGACCTTTAGGGGCCCGGTCTGTCTCAATATCCGTAACAAAACCGTACTTATACTCACTTGTTACATCTTCGACAGTCTGTTGAGCTTCTTCCGTTGCAACCATCTGGTTACCTCCTTACGCCACCGGCCTATGCCGATGCTAATGTCTTGATTTTTCGATCAAAGGCAGATCATCCATCCGCCCGTCCCCGACAAAATCCGGGACACTCTCAATCATATGAGACAGTAATACGCTGCCAAGCGCATCCTTTACCGCCTCGTTAATTCTGTACCACTGGCTACGTGTACCACAGGCCTGTATCCGATCACAATCTGACGCGCCGTGGTCGCCCAGACAGTTTGTCAGTTGAACCGGCCCGTCTACGGCTTCGATAATATGGGTGATGGTGATATCATTCGCCGCTTTCGCCAGCGCAAATCCGCCGTTTAATCCTCGGTGGGAAACCAAAAGGTTTGCGCGCACCATCGTGCCAAGAATTTTACTGACGGTCGGTAATGGTATCTGCGTCATGGCAGATAACCCGGCAGAAGAATGAACTTCTTCAGGTTTCAGCGCAATGCAACACATAAGCTCTACGGCGTAATCAGCCAGATTTGAAAGTTTTATCATCTCTAATCCCATCTCGCCAAATGGATTTTCCGGGCAAAGAGATTAGGCTTTCTATCCACAAAAGCCTTGCATCCCTTAATCCATACCAGTTTGGTACTTTATTAAATGGGCGTTATAGATACGAAAGTCAATGCTAATCGGACCAATTTGGTCATTTTAAGCTTAAAGTAATAATAATATTATTATATATCAATATTTTAACTTCTAATTCACATGAAGTAAAAGTAGAAAAAGTTCTTCTTTAAAAGCCTTCCCGGGCACTTAGTCGCTGACAAACGTCATCTAACTGCTCCAGAGTCTTATAGTGGAGTCGTAATTCCCCGCTTTCATCATTGTTAAATTCAATGAAGACTTTAAGCCCAAGCGCCAAAGAGAGATCATTTTCCAATGCCAATGTATCCGCATCTTTGTCCAGCTTATAGACATCTGACACCGCCGGGGTTTTTGCCCGGGGTTTAGTGATGCCTTTGCTCTTTTTTGAAATGGCCTCAACCTGCCGTACACTAAGGCCTTCATTGAGAATTCTTTGTGCCACGGCATCTGCATCCTCTACCGTGATCAAGGCTCTCGCATGGCCCATGCTCAATTTACCTTCTCCCACCAGGGCCTGGACCGTTTCCGGCAAGGCCAAAAGACGTAAGATATTGGCAATATGGCTGCGGCTTTTTCCGACAATATGGCCCAATTGTTCCTGGGTATGATTAAATTCTTCCATCAGGCGTTTATATCCAAGAGCTTCCTCAATCGGACTCAGGTCATGGCGTTGGATATTCTCAATCAGCGCAATTTCCAGCGCTTCGCCATCGGACATTTCCCGAATAATCACCGGGACACGGTGTAATCCTGCTGCCTGGGACGCGCGCCAACGCCGTTCCCCCGCAATAATTTCATACTCGTCAAGATCTCCTCGCTGCCGTACCAAAAGTGGTTGGAGGATTCCCCGGTCTTTAATCGACTGTATCAAATCAGCCGATTTCTGTTCATCGAAATAAAACCTCGGCTGATAAGGATTTGGTACGAGAAATTCAATAGGCAATTCTCTATCGCGCGGCACATTACCCGCCGAAATATCGGCATACTCTTTATCCGTAGAACCAAGTAATGCGGATAAACCACGCCCTAACCCTTTGGGGTTGCTTGTTTTTTCTTTTGTTGTCATGTGAAACGCATTCCTAGAATTTAATTTAGTATTTTAAGCAGCCTTAACAGATTCCCGACGTAACAACTCAGAAGCCAATCGGATATAGGCCTGACTCCCGGTGCATTTATAGTCATACAGCAATACAGGTTTGCCATGTGACGGTGCCTCGGAAATCCGTACATTGCGGGGAATAACCGTTTTAAAGACTTTTTGTCCCAAATGACCGCGGACATCATTGGCGACCTGACCAGACAGGTTATTGCGGCCATCAAACATGGTCAAAACAACGCCTTCAATTTCCAAAGCCGGATTAAAGTTGGCTTTCACTGTCTCAATGGTCCGCAACAACAAGCTTAAACCCTCCAGTGCAAAGAATTCACACTGCAACGGCACAATCACTGAATGCGCTGCTGCCAAGGAATTAAGGGTCAAAAGGCTTAGAGAGGGCGGGCAATCAATCAGAACGTAATCGAACTGATCGATCACGGGGTCCTGTAGTGCTTTACGCAGTCGATAGGTGCGTTGACTTTCCGCTACGAGCTCGAGTTCGGCGCCAGCCAAATCCACCGTTGAAGACACCAAAGATAACCCTGGCACAATAGACTCTACAATCGCCTGGGAAATTTCGATTTCTCCCATAAGAACTTCATAGACACTGTTATCTCGATTATCACGGGCACTTCCAATACCGGTGCTGGCGTTACCTTGGGGATCCATATCAACAATCAGTACTTTTTTCTTGGCCGCAACCAAAGCTGTCGCCAAATTTATCGTGGTCGTGGTTTTGCCCACACCCCCTTTTTGATTGGCGAGCGCAATGATTTCCGTTCTCTTCGAGCCTGTGGATAACTGTGTGGACATAACCTTCTCAACTCCCTTATTTTACAACACTCAAAGCCTTTATATGACTGACTTTGAGTATCATACCGGTTTCTTCGGTCGCGCTTGTGAACTTTTCAACTTGAAAGTCCCAGTTTTGTCTTGCCTCGGCTATTTCCTGTTCCGCAATTTGACCTTTTAAAAACAGACAAATGGTATCATCAGATATAAAGTTGCGGCTCAAATCAAATAACTTGTCGAGCGACGCACAAGCTCGTGAAATGATATAATCCACAGGGAAAGAAGAAAGTTTCTCTGCCCGTTCATTATGGATGGTGGCCTGGCATTGAGTTTCCCGGATGACCTGCCGCATGAACGCGCATTTTTTATTGTTACTTTCCACCATGTGAAAATCACCGATGCGACACATAGAGAGTAACAGACCGGGAAAGCCTGCACCACTGCCAATATCCAAAATCGTCAGTTTCCCGATTCGATCCGCGTCGAAATGTTGTTTTAGCTGAAAACTATCATAAACATGTCGCGTCCACAGGTCAGGTAACGTAGAATCGCTGACCAAATTGATCTGTTTCTGCCATTTAACCAGCAGATTCGCATATTTTCGGATATTTTCCATGGTTTCACGTGAAACACCACTGACATTGAAAAAACGTTCTTCCGTAAAGTGGGCTGGATAATCATGATCAGACATGCGCTCTGTTCTCTTTTCTTTTAACAAACCGCAACAAACTGTTAAGCGCGACCGGTGTTACCCCTGAAATTCGTGCAGCAGAACCCAATGTAGCTGGCTTGGCGTGAACCAGCTTCTCTCGAACCTCGTTAGACAACCCACCGATTTCTGCATAATCCAGATCCGCTGGCAGAAGAAGGTCTTCATCCTTACGAAATGCTCGAATATCGGCCTCCTGCCGTGAGAGATAGGCGCTGTAGGTGGCATCTATTTCTATTTGTTCCACAATTTCTGCCGGTATTTTTCCAAGCTCCGGCCAGACCTTCACCAAATCTGTCATAGAAACAGAAGGATAGGACAACAAGGTTTTTGCCGACCGTCGAACCCCGTCCTGATTAATCTTCAAACCAAAGCCCTGTGCCTTACTGGGACTAAGACTAAATCCCTCAACCATTGCCGTATATTTGTCCAATTCCCCGACCTTCCGATCAAAGACATCCTGCCGCTCGGCACCAATCACGCCATATTCTTTGCCAAGTGGTGTCAGTCGCTGATCCGCATTATCAGCCCGCAATCGTAATCGGTATTCCGCCCGGCTGGTGAACATACGATAAGGCTCCCGTGTCCCTTTCGTCACCAGGTCGTCAATCATAACTCCTATATAGGCATCCGCACGGTCAAGGATAAACTCTGACGATCCCCCCGCCGCACGGGCCGCATTAAAGCCGGCTACCAATCCCTGTGCTGCCGCTTCCTCATATCCTGTAGTGCCATTGATCTGGCCAGCCAGGTAGAGGCCGGGCAGTTTTTTTGTTTCAAGAGTTACACGCAATTCACGTGGATCAACAAAGTCATACTCGATGGCATATCCACATTGCTTTATGATCACATTTTCCAGACCGGGAATGCTTTTTATGAAAGCATGTTGTACATCTTCCGGCAGTGACGTTGAAATACCGTTGGGGTAAACCGTATCATCATCAAGACCTTCCGGTTCAAGAAAAATCTGGTGCTGGGTTTTGTCGGCAAAGCGTACCACTTTATCTTCTATAGAAGGGCAATAGCGTGGCCCCACTCCCTCAATATTACCACTGTACATCGCCGATTTTGCCAGGTTATCCCTGATGATTGTATGGGTTTTCTCGGTCGTATACGTAATATGACAAGGAATTTGCGGTACTGAAATACTTCTATTCATAAAGGAAAACGGTACCGGCGGCGTATCCCCTGGCTGCACCGTACAAACAGACCAGTCAATGGTTTTACCATCAAGCCGGGCTGGTGTTCCGGTTTTCAGCCGGTCCAGGGTAAAACCCGCCCGTAAAAGGGTTTCCGACAATCCCAACGAAGGCGCCTCCCCAACCCGCCCGGCTGGAATCTGCTGATCGCCAATATGAATCATGCCGCGTAAGAATGTGCCGGTCGTCAAAATCACCCGCCCCGCGCGAATCTCTTCGCCCTCTCCCGTAATAACACCGGAAACAATTTGACCAGTTTCCTGTTTTTCCACAATCAAATCTTCAACCGCAGCGCCCTTCACATCAAGAGAAGGGTAATTCATAATCAAGTCCTGCATGGCTTGCCGGTAAAGTTTACGATCCGCCTGGGCCCGCGGCCCCTGCACTGCGGGACCTTTACGCTTATTCAACATTCGAAACTGGATACCCGCATCATCAATCACCCGGCCCATCACACCATCAAGAGCATCAATTTCTCGCACCAGGTGACCTTTACCCAGACCGCCAATCGCCGGATTACAGGACATTTCACCGATGGTATTCATTTTATGGGTAATCAACAATGTTTTTGCCCCAAAACGCGCGGAAGCCGCTGCGGCTTCACAGCCGGCATGCCCGCCCCCGATTACAATAACGTCATAATGAAACATGTAAAAACACCTTGATAAACCAGTATGAATCGCTTAAGCATCACAGTCCGATCCAAGCGAAGGACGGACTCTAGTTTTTTCATAAAATAAAGTCAAAGCCTGATTTTGATAAGGGCTTAAAAGAGCGATCATACCGCTCTTGTAATGTTTCACGTGGAACATAAAAGATTAACAAAATGTTAACGACCCGAAAGCGTCTATATTTATAGCGCTACATTAGTTTTTACTTACCGATGCAAAACTCTGAAAAAATTACGTCGAGAATATCTTCAACATCAACGCGCCCAGTAATAGCGCCCAAACTACGCGCCGCCATACGCAGATCTTCCGCCAAAAGAACCAGTTCTTTTCCCGAACCATCCCTGAAACGGTCCAAATGCTCAAGACAGTTATACAAAGCTTCCCGATGGCGCCCCCGGGTCAGGTTTGGCGTATCCGTCAGCTCCATTCGTTTTTCAACTTCGTCAGACAGCAGCTGTAAAAATTCAGAAGTCCCCTCTTCTTGTTTCGCTGACACCGGTAAGACGGCAATGCAATCCAGCCCATAAGGCTTCGGGATCTGATCACCCAACACCGCCTGATCAGATTTATTCAGCAAAATAATACTGTCGCCATCTACCCGACGGCTCAGTCTTTCCGGCATCTGAGGCCAGGCAGCCGCTTCAACCATAATAATTTTTATACCAGCCTTTTCTGCTCTGCTTTCTGCCCGACGGATGCCTTCAGCCTCTATGACATCTCCACTCTCACGGATGCCCGCCGTATCGACGATTGTCACTGGAAAGCCCGAAATATCAAGATGGACCTCCAAAACATCCCGGGTCGTTCCTGCTATATCGGAAACAATAGCCACGTCCCGGCGAGAAAGAAAATTCAGTAAAGTAGACTTTCCAATATTAGGTTCGCCAAGAATCACTACTTGCAAACCATCACGAATGCGCTCTCCTTTAAAACCATCACCCATATGGTCAATAATCTTGGCACGCAGTTTTTCAACAATAGGCGCAACTTGCTCGGCTACATCATCGGGTACCTCCTCATCGGCAAAATCAATATCCGCCTCAAGATAGGCCATCGCATGAATTATTTCAGCGCGCCATCCTTCATAAAGGGTGGCCAGGCTTCCCTCCATTAAGCGTAACGCCTGTCGCCTTTGGGCCTCGGTTTCAGCATTGATCAAATCCGCCAGCCCTTCGGCTGCGGTTAAATCCATTTTGCCATGATCAAAAGCCCGTCGTGTAAATTCGCCAGGAAGCGCCGATCTCAACCCTTCAACTTTTGCTAAAGCGTCGAGAAAACCACCTACAACAGCCCGCCCTCCGTGAATGTGAAATTCAGCAACATCCTCGCCGGTAAAACTTTTCGGCCCCTCAAAATAAAGCAGTAATCCATGATCCAGGCGCACATTTGTCAAAGGATCCCGAAACCAACATAGGTGTGCTTCACGTGAAACAGGCATGACCTTTCGCCCAGTTAGTTTTAAAACCGCCGCACGGGTTTCTGGACCTGACAGGCGAATAACTGAAACTCCAGCCCGGCCTTTACCGCTGGAAAGCGCATAAATAGTTTCTGTACTCATTCTATCTTTTGCCCTAGTAAATTTTACTGTTCTTACTCTTTATTGCCTTTGGCGGCCTGCCAGAACATGCTTTGAAAGGCTTCCATGTTTTTCTGCATATTTTGCCCCATGGTTTCCCCTGTAGCGCTTAACCCTGGCTTCATCCACAGATTAAACATCTTTTCCAGGTCTTCTGCAGACAGGCCTGAAGCCATTTTTTCCTGCATCTGCGCCATAAAAGCATCCTGAAGCGGCTTTATATCAGGCAACCCCAAAAATGCCCGCGCTTCTGTCGGGCTGCAATCAATATCAATGGTGATCTTCATGGTTATCATTCCCTTGAAAAATTTTGAGTGGTCTGGTTACAGTATATCTGACAAAAATCCTACCCTATAATAAAAAACACGACAGGTGTCAGCTTAACAGCCCTAAATATATCTATTAGATATATATACAAAGAATTGCCCATATCGCATATTTAAGTTAAACAACACTAACATTTTCAGCGAGAAAGAAAAATATGGCCCAGCTCTCCTTCCACAGCCCGATTGGCGACTTAACAATAAGCGAAGAGGATGGTTATATCGTGTCTCTTGATTGGGGATGGTCGCCTTTCTCTGAAGAAACTCCGCTTCTTGTAACCTGTAAAGCCGAACTGGATGATTATTTTGACGGATTAAATCCAAGTTTCTCAGCCCCCCTGGCCACTACCGGTACAGATTTCCAAAAACAGGTCTGGCAAATCATGCAGAAAATTCCCTACGGCAAGACCATGACATATGGCGAAGTTGCTGCAAAACTCGGCTCCCATGCGCGCGCCGTCGGAACAGCTTGTGGTATGAACCCCATCCCTGTTTTAATTCCTTGCCATCGCATCATGGGACAGAATGGAAAGCTAACCGGCTTTTCAGGCGGAGAAGGTGTAGAAACCAAGCGTTTTCTTCTAGATCTCGAACGCGCTACATCTCCTCAAAGAGATACTTTGCTCTGATACCACTATTATTCTGCCAGTGCTTCTTCTGCGGCATCTATTTTTTCAATTTTAAAATTAAGATAGCCGTACAAGATGGAAACACACGGGCTTATAATATTGAAAAAGCAATAAGGAAAATACGCATATGTGGAGACCATCAACGTACCGGCCATAAAGGCCCCGCAGGTGTTCCAGGGGATCAGAACAGAAGTCACCGTCCCTGTATCCTCCAGGACACGCGATAGGTTTTTAGACGCCAATCCCCGTTCTTTAAATTCCAGCCGATACATGCGCCCCGGTAGAACAATCGAAATATATTGATCCGCCGCCAAAATATTAATACCGATGCAAGTCAACGCCGTGGTCAAAATCAGCGATCCCGTCGTTTGCGCCAAATGTATCGTACTATCGACAATACGCCTCAACATGCCTAGCTTTTCGATAATAGACCCAAAAGTGATTGCTGATATCACAAGCCAGATCGTATTTAACATGCTTGCCATACCGCCTCTGCTGAGCAAGCTGTCCATATCCGCATTCCCGGTATCAGCCGTATATCCCCCGAACAAGGCACGCCATACCCCGTCAAATAAATTCACCGCCGTCACATAGTCCGCTTTCACAAAACTTAAAATCGTGTCCTGTTGAAAAATAACAGCAAATATGCCCCCCACTAAAGCGCCAATCATTATTGTGGGAAAGGCGGGATAACGCTTAAAAGCCAGATAAAAAACAATCCCCATAGGAATTAAAAGATGTAACCCGATATTAAAATTCTGGTCCAAAACATTCAGTCTATCCTGAATGTTAATATTCACTGCCGCGGTTTCCGTGTTCAAACCAATAATCAGATACAGAATTAATGCAATACTAATGGCCGGTACCGTCGTCCATATCATATGTCTAATATGGGTAAATAAATCTGTTCCGGCTACTGCAGGCGCCAGATTTGTTGTGTCCGATAACGGGGACATCTTATCGCCAAAGTATGCCCCTGAAATAATTGCCCCTGCAGTAATTTCAGGAGAAAGGCCCAGACCGGCTGAAATCCCGATCAACCCGACGCCAACTGTCCCGGCTGTTGACCAACTGCTGCCAATACTGATTGCTGTAATGGCACATAATACACAGGCCGTAAAATAAAAGAAATCCGGATTAATAACCTGAAGCCCGTAATAAATCATTGCCGGGACGGTACCAGACAAAACCCACGTTCCAATCAAGGCCCCTACCATAAGAAGGATAAGAATGGCATTTATGGTATTGCCCACCCCATGGGCAATGGCTTTTTCAATTTCACGCCACTTAAAGCCATAGAATTTGCCAATCAGCAAAGCCACCCCGCCGCTCATTAACAGCGACATTTGACTTGCTCCGCTCTGGGTATCATCGCCATATAAATAAACAGATATGATCAACAATCCCACCAGGGTTATTACTGGAATAATCGACGCTAACAAGCTAACTTTTTGCGCTGAATTTTGCTCAACTGACATGAATGATCTATCCCATGTTTTGATTTATTTTCTTTTTTATCCGGAAACTATAAGCAAGAGATCTTCAAAAGTATAGAAACTTGTGACACACAAAAAAAAAGCGCCCTATCAAGGCGCTTTCCTGTTTAATCTAAAATGTAAATTGGCAACATTTAGTTATTCATTGAATTATAAAATTCATCGTTATTTTTGGTATCCTTGATTTTACCCAGCAGGAATTCCATAGCGTCAACAGATCCCATAGGCATGAGGATCCGGCGCAGAACATACATTTTCGCCAAAGTAGATTTATCCAGAAGAACTTCTTCTTTTCGTGTCCCGGACTTGGTAATATCAATCGCCGGGAAGACACGTTTGTCGCTGACCTTACGGTCCAGAACGATTTCAGAGTTACCGGTTCCTTTAAACTCTTCAAAAATGACTTCATCCATACGGCTTCCGGTATCAATCAGCGCCGTTGCAATAATGGTCAAAGATCCCCCTTCTTCTACATTACGCGCCGCCCCGAAAAATCTTTTTGGCCGTTGCAGGGCATTGGCATCAACACCCCCTGTCAAAACCTTACCGGAACTTGGAATAACTGTATTATAGGCTCGAGCAAGACGTGTAATACTATCAAGCAAGATCACGACATCCCTCTTATGCTCTACCAGGCGTTTTGCTTTTTGAATCACCATTTCAGCCACTTGCACATGGCGCGTTGCTGGCTCGTCAAAAGTAGAACTGATCACTTCGCCATTCACAGACCGACGCATATCGGTCACCTCTTCCGGACGCTCATCAATTAACAATACGATCAGGAAAAGCTCCGGATGGTTTTCTGTCAATGCGTGAGCGATATTCTGAAGAAGAACGGTTTTACCTGTGCGGGGCGGGGCAACGATTACCGCGCGCTGGCCTTTCCCGATCGGCGACACCAGATCAATAACCCGGGCTGAATTATCCTTGACGCTTGGGTCTTCACGGTCAAGTTTGAATTTTTCATCAGGATGAAGCGGGGTAAGACTGTCAAAGTGAACTTTATGACGGCTCGCTTCCGGAGCTTCATAGTTAAGGGTCGAAACTTTCAGCAATGCAAAATAACGTTCCCCTTCTTTTGGACCGCGGATATGGCCTTCGACCGTATCCCCTGTGCGCAGACCAAAGCGTCTGATCTGGCTCGGGCTAACATAAATATCATCGGGACCCGGTAGGTAGTTGGCCTCAGGAGAGCGCAAAAATCCAAACCCGTCTTGCAAAACCTCAATCACACCGCCTCCGGTGATCTCCTCGCCTTTTTCCGCCATGGCTTTCAGGATGGCGAACATCATGTCTTGTTTACGTAAATTGCTCGCATTTTCAACACCAAGCTCTTCAGCCAGGATCAGAAGATCGCTAGGGGATTTCTTTTTGAGTTCCAAAAGATTCATAAGGATAGGTCCAGATCGGATTGTTTAAAAGGGTAAAGGATATAATAAGAGGCGCCGCAGGGGGGCTTAATGATAAAATTATGTCGTTAAAACTGAAGTAACGATGGAAATGATAAAATGAATGTCTCGGTTGATGAGCTTATATAAGCATAATAGTGTAAAAGTTCGATTAAAGAAAGACCGTTTTGTACTTTTCCATTTTATATCTGTCAAGCCTTTAAAAAGGCTTCAGGATCACCAGAAAAACGATGGCAATCATTAATAGTGTCGGAACCTCATTTACTTTGCGGAAGAAATTTTCACTGTGGGTATTTTCATCACGGGCAAATAGCTTCCGCCACCGGGATAGATATCCATGAAACCCGCTCATAAGAATAACACAGAAAAATTTTATCTGAAACCAGAGATCCCCCCACAGATCGTGACCAAACGCCATGCACAATCCAAATATCCAAGCGAAAATCATTGCCGGATTAATGATAATACGCAACAGTTTTCGTTCCATTTCCTTGAACATTTCAGAGGCTTCTGACCCCTCTTCCAATCGGCAATGATAAACAAAAAGCCGCGGCATATAAAACATTCCGGCCATCCAGCTAATCACGGCAATAATATGCAGGGCCATGAAATAACGATAATATTCAGCAAAAAAATCAATCATTAAAAGCACTCCGCGTCAAATGGGCAAGGGCCTTAATATACTCTGGTTGACATCCAATAGCAGGCACCCTGACATAATCTTTTGCCCCCAGCTCGGTGGCCATTTCACGATATTCAATATCAAGTTCCACTAAAGTTTCAGAATGTTCGGAAACAAAGGCAATTGGTACAATGATAATTCCTTTGTCGTCTGATACCGTTTGTTTTATAGCATCTTCGGTATAAGGCTCAATCCATTTCAACGGCCCTACCCGACTTTGAAAACACAGCATATGGTCCGGATTTCCCAATTTTTCCTGAACCAGACGGCAGGTCATTTCTATTTGATCCCGGTAGGGGTCCCCCGCTTCAATAATTTTTTCCGGTAACCCATGAGCAGAATATAAAATTCGGTAATTTTCAGGATGATCAAGCTTGGCCCTAACATCTTCAATAACCTTTACCTGAGCAGCAATATAGTTTTCCTGATCAGGATATTGCCTCACAGCGCGGTAAGGCATAGTTAAACCTGCCGTGACGGCACTTTTCATCCAATCAATAAAAGACGATCCTGTCGTGGTAATGGAATAATGGGGATAAAGTGGTAACAATACGATGCGATCCGGGGTGAAGGCTGCAACTTTTTGTGCGGTCTCGCCCGAAACCGGAGTCCAGTACCGCATAGAAATAAAACAGCGATATGTGGTATCACCAGACAGATTAAGCAGTTCCTCCAGCGCCGATGCTTGCGCTTCGGTTTGTGGTAAAATAGGAGATTTTCCCCCCATCTGCTTATAAATTTCTTTGGCTATCGGCGCGCGACGGCTTGAAATCAGCTTCGCAACGACCCAGCGCAATGGATTTTTCAGGGCAATAATCGCCGGATCATAAAACAGATTAAACAGAAACGGTTTTACAGCCTTAAGACTGTCGGGCCCGCCAAGATTAAACAGAACAACAGCAACTTTTTGTTTTTCGTGACAGTCCGCCATTATTTTTTTCTGTAAGCCTTCACAATTTCAGAAACCCGCGCTACATTTTCCGGGGGGGTCTGCGGCACAATGCCATGGCCCAGATTAAAGATAAAGGGCCCGTTGCCCAGTGTATCAAGAATTTCAATAACACGTTTTTCCAAAGCCTCTCCACCGGCAACCAAAAGCAACGGGTCAAGATTTCCCTGTACCGGACATAGCGGTTGAATATTATCACGAACATATTCAAGTGGCATGGTGGTATCAATTGAAACGGCTGAAACTCCAGTCTCGCTTATATATTCAGGATAGCGGCAACCTGCGCCCCGTGGAAAGCCAATAACAGGGATATCCTTATCCACGGCCCGAATATTCTCAATGATGCGCCTTACGGGCTCTATGGCCCATTTACGGAACTGATCATCCGGAAGATTACCGGCCCAGGTGTCAAACAACTGAATAACTTCTGCTCCCTGATGGATTTGCCTTATCAGATATTCAGAAGTTGCCGTAATCAGAAGATCAATAAGACGTTCAAAAACATCTTCCTGCTGAAAAGCCATAGAGCGTGCCGCCGCCTGATCAGGCGATCCGTGACCTTGCACCATGTAGGTTGCAACAGTCCAGGGGGCGCCGGCAAATCCAATAAGTGTTGTTGTTTCGGGAATTTCTGTACTCAGGCGTTTTACCGTTTCATACACGGGCGCCAGATGATCATGAAACCCTTCCATGCTAAGCAAGGCAAGCTTTTCAGCTGTATCAACCGGTGTCAGAACAGGTCCTTCGCCTTGACGAAATTCCAAATGCTGCCCCAAAGCTTGGGGAACAACAAGAATATCTGAAAATAATATGGCGGCATCCATTTGATAGCGTCTTAAGGGCTGTAATGTAACTTCAACAGCGAACTCAGGAGAGTAGCAAAGGTCGAGAAACGAACCTGCGGTTTTCCGACGTTCCATATATTCCGGTAAATAACGTCCAGCTTGACGCATGTACCAAAAAGGGACCTTGTCACTGGGCTGGGAATTAAGTGTTTGAAGAAAAAGTTTGTTATTTGACATATTTACTTACCGTGGGTTCTTTGTGTCCGATATTGGCTTTTTAAGGCCTAAAAGTTATTCAGGTTTCTTTCTCTACTATCTTATTTATTTATAAATAAAAAGTAGTAGTGGTAGTGGATGCCTGTGTGTCATGGGGATTAATAGTTATCCCCAGAACCATGGACAGAAAAAACACTGAAATTTATGTTTATCACATAGCGGTTTTGAAAGAATAAGTCTATGTATAAGGCCAAAATATAACGATTTTAACAATGTGAATAATGGGGATATTAATCATAAGGCCTAAATTGATCGAAAAAAACTCATCGGTTTCCCCAGGCCAGAAAAAAAGTTATCCTCCTCTGGATAACCTGACGTATATAAAAACAACTAGGTGTGTGGAAAATGGCAGTTTGGCAAAAAAGCCGAGTTATCCCCATAATTCTATTTTATCCTAATTTTGTAAATGTAACGCTGTAATAAAGTGACCGAGGAAAAATATATATGAAAGAAGTGCATCTTCATTTGGTTTCCGATGCAACCGGCGATACTTTGGAACAGGTGGCTAAGGCTGCTCTGGCGCAATTTCCTGAATTTACCGCAAAAAAGCATTATTGGCCGATGATCCGGACGGCCCGCCATATGGAACGCCTTATTCCGGAGTTGGCTGAAAAACCGGGTATTGTAATGTTTACCCTGGTCAATCAGGATATTGAAAAGGTTTTGATCCACGCCTGTGAAGAACATAACTGGCCATATATTTCTGTTCTGCATGGCATTATTCGTGAACTGGGTCGTCACTTAGGGGCAAAAAGTATAGCCCGTCCTGGTCTGCAGCATAAAATGAATGATGAATATTTCGAACGCATTGACGCAATGCAATACACGTTACTGCATGATGATGGACAGTATCCAGAAGGTCTGAAAGAGGCGGATATTATCCTGGTTGGGGTTTCGCGAACATCAAAAACGCCGACTTGTGTATATCTTGCGAATAAGGGAATGAAAACGGCCAATGTACCGATTGTTCCCAATCAACCATTACCAAAAGAACTGGAAAATATTGAAGGAAAATTTGTCGTTGGGTTGGTGAATAGTGTTGATCGCCTGGTACAGATCCGCCGCAATCGACTGTTATCGTTGAAGGAAGAAAAGGAAACCACATATGTGGATGAAGACCATATCAAACAGGAAGTGCAACAAGCACGGCGTCTGATGACAAGCCGGGGCTGGCCGGTGATTGATGTCACCCGCCGCTCAATTGAGGAAACCGCAGGTGCGATCATGAAACTGAAATATAAATTTGACGATGATAAAGAAAAAGATGTTGAAAAATGATCTCCCCTCTCTTGTTTTAGCTTCAGCCAGTCGGTCTCGGCGACAGATGCTGGAAAAGGCTGGCATTGAGTGTATCACCCAGGCCGCGGATATTGACGAAGGGGCTGTGAAAATCAGGCTTCAGGCTTCAGGCGCCGGCCCGGAAGAGATATCGGAAGCTTTGGCGGTGGAAAAAGCCAGAGTGGTGGCACAGGATCATCCGGGAAAGGTTATTCTGGGAGGAGATCAAATTCTGGTCTGTGAGGGCAGGCTCTTTGACAAGCCGGTTAATCGAGAGGAAGCGGCGACACATTTAGCCTTTTTCAGAGGGAAACAGCATTATCTTTACACCTCATATGCCTTGTTAAGGGGGGATCAGGTGTTAACGTGTGAGACAGTACGGCCCCGCCTGGTAATGCGGGATTTTTCAGCTGATTTTCTTGAGGATTATCTTGATCGGTCTGGGGACAAAATACTGTCGAGCGTTGGCGGCTATCTCCTGGAAGATTTGGGATCACAATTATTTTCCGAGATTGAAGGGGATTATTACGCCATATTGGGATTACCATTGTTACAGGTAATGCGGGATTTAAGAGCATTGAAGATTTTAAAATCATGACACAACATGAAAGCAAACATATGCAGGCAGGTGTGGTGGGCTGGCCGATCGGGCATTCCCTGTCGCCAAGGCTTCATGGTTATTGGCTGCGAGAACACGGAATAGATGGTGATTATCAGGCTTATGCCGTCAAACCGGAAAACCTGAAGGATTTTATCAGGTCACTGCCGGCGCAGGGAATTTGCGGTGTTAATCTGACCGTGCCGCACAAGGAACTGGTATTTCCTTTTCTTAATTATATCGATGACCTGGCGCGCAAGATCGGGGCGGTTAATTTTGTGCGGGTTGAAGATGACAAACTATATGGCGGCAATACGGATGGCTACGGTTTTCTAACAAATTTGCAGGAAAACGCCCCGACATGGCGGCCAACAGCAGGCCCGGTGGCTATTATTGGTGCGGGTGGCGCGGCGCGAGCGGCAGTAGTCAGTCTGTTGGAATCCGGGGTGCCCGAGGTTCGTTTGTATAACCGGACGAAGTCGCGGGCGGAGAAACTCGGGCAAATTTATGCAGAGTATTATGATCCTGCAAGACTGACGGTGGGTGACTGGGTGGATTTGTCGTCCGGTTTGTCTGATATTACCTTGCTTGTCAATACAACCACTCTCGGGATGAAAGGCCAACCACCATTGGAGATTGATTTATCGCGGTTGCCGAACACAGCTGTGGTTTATGACATTGTCTATAACCCGCTTGAAACGGATTTGTTGCGGGCCGCGCGAGAGCGGGGAAATGTTATCGTGGATGGGCTTGGCATGTTGCTTTATCAGGCGGCGCCAGCTTTTGAAGCCTGGTTTGGTCAAAAGGTAAAGGTTGATCCGGCTGTACGTCACTATGTTTTGAAAGGCCTTGAAGTATGACGGACATTATTTTGTTGGGTCTTACCGGTTCGATTGGGATGGGGAAATCGGAAACCGCAAAAATGTTCAGGCGGATGGATATCCCGGTATTTGATTCCGATCAGGCGGTGCATGAGCTTTTGGGTCCTGGTGGAGCAGCGGTATCTGCCGTGGCAAGGGCGTTTCCCGGCGTAGAAACGGGGCAAGGGATTGATCGAAAGAAACTCGGGGCGCAGGTTTTCGGTGATGGAGCGGCCTTGAAAAACCTTGAAGCGATTTTGCATCCCCTTGTGTCAGCAAAACGGCAGCAATTTCTCAGGCAGGCGGCGATGACGGGTCATGATATGGCGGTTGCGGATGTCCCGTTACTTTTTGAAACGAACGGGGATCAGGTGTGCGATTATACCGTGGTGGTGTCAGCCGCCCCCGAGGTGCAGCGGCAGAGGGTTTTGGCACGCCCAGGAATGAGTCTGGAAAAATTCGAACAAATTTTGTCAAAGCAGATGCCGGATGAGGAGAAACGACACCGGGCGGACTTTATCGTTCAAACCGACCGGGGGATAGAGTATGCTGAAACTCAGGTGCGGGAACTCATTGCGGCGATCAGAGAAAAAAATCCCGTGAAAGATAACAAATAGGCGGATGTGATATGCGGGAAATTGTTTTTGATACGGAAACAACAGGGTTTGATCCATTTAATGGTGACCGGTTGGTTGAAATTGGTTGTGTTGAGGTGGAAAACTTTCTTCCCACAGGTAACGTCTATCATCAATATGTGAACCCGGAACGGGATATGCCGGAAGGCGCTTTCAAAATTCATGGATTAAGCGAGGAATTTCTCAAAGGCTACCCCACCTTCGCGGAAATCTATGCAGAATTTGTTGATTTTGTTGGGGACGCCAACCTGGTGGCCCATAATGCCGATTTCGATATGAAGTTCATAAATTATGAACTCTCGCAGGTCGGGCATAGCGAGTATCCCAAAACAAGAGCGATTGATACGCTCAATATGGCCCGCCGCAAGTTTCCTGGTTCACCCAATACACTTGATGCATTGTGTAAACGGTTTTCCGTTGATAATTCCAATCGCATCAAGCATGGCGCCTTACTCGATGCGGAACTTCTGGCAGAAGTTTATTTGGAATTGCGCGGTGGCCGTCAACGGGGTCTGGAACTGGATACGGCAAAAAAGTCAGCCGCAGATACAGAAACAGTCGCGACGAAACCCCGCATTCTTCGTGAAGCAAGGCCCCATGCGCCGAGTGCTGAAGAGCTGCTGCGTCACGCAGAGTTTGTTGCTAAAATTGGTGAAGAAGCCCTGTGGCATAAAGTAAAAGCATAAAAAACCCCCCGATTGCATTGTTCGGAGGGTTTTTTTATTTATCTGTAAAACAACTAGTTTACAATAACGTCGTTCTCAGCGGCTTGCTGGGCCTGGGCTTGTTGAATCTGCTGCTGATAAAGGGCGGCGAAATCAATAGGCTCCAGCATCAGAGGCGGGAAGCCGCCATCGCGGGTTACGTCTGAAATTATCCGACGGGCGAAGGGGAACAATTGACGTGGTGCTTCGATCATCAAGAACGGCTGCAGTGTATTTTCTGGCAGATTTTTGGCAGCGAACAGGCCGGAATAAACCAACTCGGATACAAAAGCGGTGTCTTCACCGGCTTTTGCAGTTGCTGTAATTTTCAGATCAACTTCATACACATCTTCGCCGACGCCGCGGGCGTTTAGGTTCACATTGATGTCCATGGAAGGTTTTTCCTGCGACAGTTTTTGTAATGTCTGTGCCGGAGTCGGGTTTTCAAAGGACAGGTCCTTGATATATTGACCCAGAATGGCGATCTGCACTTCGGTATTTTCAGTACCTGCTGCGGCATCTACATTTGTGTTTTCAGTTTCATCTGACATACTAAATATCCCAATAGCTATAGGTTCGGTTATTATAAAAACAAGTTGGCTAACATGGATTCTGTTTCAGCACAAGCTGAACATGGTCCATTCATTAAAATAGCTGCCATATACGGTTATTTCGGCCTTTTGTCGCATTCATGGTCGGTATCATGGTCAATATTTCGCGGTCTGTCTGCTGTTTTCGGTTCTTCTTCAAATTCCCCTTCGATAATGGTACCAGTGTAATATTCATTCTGGTTCGGGTGATTTGAGCGATAAAATGTCGTACCGACATTTCGCAGAATGCTTTTTCCCAAAAAATTCCTAATGGGTTCAATGGCTAGCAATACGGCAATGCTGTCAGTGATAAAGCCAGGCAGCAGGAAAAAGAGGCCGGCTATCAGCAGGAAAAAACCGTGAGTAATTTCTTCGACGGGGCTTTCACCGCGCTGCAATGTTTCATGCATACGGTTCATGACGACCAATCCCTGTTGTTTAATCAGATAAACCCCGATCACCGCAGTAAGAATTGTCAGCAACAGGGCCGGAAATCCCCCGATGGCGTCACCGACTTCCATAAAGACAAGAAATTCCAGATAAGGCACGGCAAGCAGGATAAAAAGGGTCAATAAACGCATTAAAAAGGCCTTGGAATATGAATTTAAACATTATTTGTTGGCTCGGCTTAAATGTTCTATTCAAATTTATTTCATTAAGCCTATATATAGACTATATAGGGTGTATGTGTTCATCTCCAAGGTATAAAGCAGGAAAAATATGCAGACTGAATCTGAAAGCTTTGAACTTATTATCATATTGGCGCTGGTCGCGGTATTTATTCTCTTTCAGTTGCGGCGGACTTTAGGCAAAAAAACGGGGTATGATCCGACAGAAGATCAAGGTGAAGACCGGGGAAAGAGGCCTTACCATAAAGAACAGAGCGAAGCGGATGATAATGTCATCTCGTTGCGCCCGGAAGCGGACAAGCCTGCCAAGGCGGTTAATCTTGGGCTGAGTAAGTCATCGCCTTTTTATGATGTTATTGAAAAAGTAAATCAGTTTGATTCTACTTTTAATTTACGCAGTTTCTTTGACGGGGCAGAATATGCTTACGACATGATCCTCAATGCTTTTTGGGACAAAGACCGTAAAAGTCTGCGCAGCATGCTTAGCCGGGAGGTTTTTGATCTGTTTGACGGTGCGATTACAGCCCTCGAAAAACAAAACCGGCATCAGAAAAACCGGTTGATGGATATTGAGAAAATTGACCTGGTGGATGCGACATTGAGCGGATCCATGGCTGAAATTACGGTCGAGTTCACAAGTCATATGATTATGTCGACGGTGGATGAGAATGATAGGGTTGTTGAAGGTGATCCGGACCGGGCGATTAAAATCATAGACATCTGGACATTTTGTCGCGATGTCAAAAGCGCCGATCCTAACTGGACGCTGGTGGCGACACGTACGGGGTAACCGTTCCCTGAAAAAGGTTATGCAGAGCCATGTGGAAATCTCTCATTATTACTGGCGCCGGGGCGCTTTTCCTGATGTCTCTGTCTGTCCTGATAACGATAGACCGTGATGCGGAGGATGTTCCGGCTTTTGTAAAAATCCCTTTTGAGACCTTGGCGGGGTGGGATAAAGATGTACACGGGGCGGCCCTGACCTCGTTCCAGAAATCCTGCGCTGTTTTGTTATCCATGCCACCAGACAGCAAAATAAAACCGGAAATCCTGGGGGGACTGGCGAGGGACTGGCATGAAAGCTGTCAGGCCGGTATGGAAGTCTCTTCTATTTCAAATAAAGTAGCCAGGCGTTTTTTTGAAGAATATTTCACGGTTGTGTCTTACCGAACGGATACAGAAGGTCTGTTTACCGGTTATTTTGCACCAGAGTATTCCGGCAGTGCGATGCCATCGGAAGAATATAATTATCCCCTTTATGCCCTGCCGGAAGACTTGCAGGTTCTGGACCTTGGTGACTTCAGCAAGGCGCTTGCGGGCGAAAAAATTATCGGAGAAATTAAAGATGGGGCTTTCGTCCCCTATAAAGACCGCAAGTTGATCGATGAGGGAGCATTGGAAGATCAGGAACTGGAGCTTGTTTGGCTTAAGGATCCCACGGATGCCTTTTTTCTGCATATTCAGGGTTCCGGTGTTATTCGTTACGAGAATGGCGACCGACGATTGTTCGGCTATGCGGGAAAAAATGGCAAGGCTTATCATGCTATTGGCAAGTTCCTGATTGAAAGTGGCGAGATTTCCCGCGAAAAAATGTCGATGCAGGCCATTCGTCAATGGATGAGGGATAACCCTATGCAGGCTCAGGCCCTGATGTGGAAGAATCCGTCCTATGTGTTTTTCAGACCGCTGTCGGAAAATGCGCCGGTCGGGGCCATGAATGTGCCACTGACTCCGGGAAGATCCCTTGCGGTGGACCGGAA
Organism: Paremcibacter congregatus; assembly: GCF_006385135.1. Lineage (GTDB taxonomy): Bacteria > Pseudomonadota > Alphaproteobacteria > Sphingomonadales > Emcibacteraceae > Paremcibacter > Paremcibacter congregatus. The sequence continues at coordinate 4,092,001 of NZ_CP041025.1, read as the reverse complement.
CTATGTTCCCCTTGGTATGCCGGTATGGCTTGACCTTTCCCCTACCACAGAATTGGCAGACCCGATCCGGCGGTTGGTGATTGCTCAGGATACCGGGGGAGCGATAAAAGGTCGCGTACGGGCCGATGTCTATTGGGGCGTTGGGGCGGATGCCGGTCTTATGGCCGGACCAATGAAGGATAAAGGACGGTATTACTTTTTGGTGCCGAAGGGCCGGGAGCCTCATGTATTGGCCATACCGGATGCCGCGGTGAAATCATGACCGGTAAGAAGAAAAAAGATGGGTTGAGCCCGGAAGACGCGCAATTATGGCAAAGGGTCACGGAAAATATCAGTCGAATGGAAAGCAACCGAGCTGCGCGTCCGCAATTGCGTCGGACGGCCTACCCCTTAATAAATACCCGTGAAACAGGCTTTGATTACGGTAACAATCACAGGTTTTTGACGGCGCCGGAACTGGATTTGACAGAAATGTCCTTCACCGTAGCCCCCGGCAGCAGTTTTGCACTCAAGGACGCCGATCATAACTGGCGGCAGAGGCTGCGCCGCGGTAAAGTGAAGCCAGAGGGAAAAATAGACTTGCATGGCATGACACAGGATAAGGCGTATGCTGTTTTAAGCCGCTATATTTTGGAAGCCCAGCAGCGAGGCAAAAGATTTATTCTGGTGATTACCGGCAAAGGGGGGCGTGGTGACCAGATGAACAATAGCAGAGCCGACTATGACCGGGAGCGCGGGGTACTGAAAACCAATGTGCCTCGTTGGCTGTCTCAGGGAGACCTCTCCCGTCATGTTGTTTCTTATTATGCGGCTAATCGTGAACATGGCGGGGATGGTGCCCTCTACGTCGTGCTCAAGCGGCAAAGAGGATAGCCGGTATGACCCCGTTTGGTGAGAAGATCCGTTCATTACGTAAGGCCCGCGGCATCAATCAGAAAAAGATGGCGGCGGACCTCGGGGTCAGTCCGGCGTATCTTTCGGCATTGGAGCATGGCCATCGGGGGCAGCCAAGCTGGGCCATGGTTCAGAAAGTAATTCATTATTTTTATCTGATTTGGGATGATGCGGAGGAAATTGAAACTTTGGCGCGGCTGTCGGATACGCGTACGACAATAAATACGGCAGGTCTTCCACCCGAAACAGTAGCCTTTGTCAATACCCTGGCGGCAAAGGTCGATCAGCTTTCGCCGCAGCGGGTCGCTGAACTTATGGACCTGCTTGACAGGGGTAAGGATTAAGACTTTGGTGAATGTTTTGGGCGACCCGGTGGGGTGATCAAGATGGAGGTTACCTGATTGCGGCGCCGTTTCAGTATTTCAAAACCAAAACCGTTATGGTTGAATTTTTGCCCGGGCAGGGGAATGGTTTCTGCGATATCAATGACGTAACCTGCGATGGTGGTGACAATCTCGTCATCAAGTTCCCAATTAAACTGCCGGTTTAAGTCACGCAGGGGGGTATCGCCGCTGGTGATAATGCCACCATTTTGCAAGATCTGTACATCTGAAGAGCTGGTGTCATGTTCATCATAAATATCGCCAACGATCTCTTCCAGAATATCTTCCAGTGTGGTGACCCCCATAAAAGCACCATATTCATCAACCACCAGAGCAAAGTGGGATTTTTCTGAAAGAAACTTAGATAATTGCTCCTGCAGGCTTGTGGTTTCCGGCACAAACCATGGTTCCTGGGCGACTTGAAGAAAATCCAGACCTTCTACAGACCCATTATTGTCTTTCACAGCCCGCAAGACTTCCTTGGCGTGAATGATGCCGATAATATTGTCCGGATTATCACGCCAGAGCGGCAGGCGGGTAAAGGGGCTTTGCACAACCTGGGTAAAAATTTCATCGGTGCTGTCTTCGGCGTTGATCATTTCAACATTTTTCCGGTGCACCATAACATCTTCTAACTGCACATCCTGTAAATCAAGAATGCTGTCGAGCATGTCCTTGCTGTTTTTAATCAGGCCACCTTCATGGGCTTGTAGGCTTATGGCGCCGCGGATTTCATCGTGGGCGGAGAGAATTTGTTCGCCACTGATATCGACGCCGAACAGACGCAGGGTAGTGCGAACGACCCATTGCACCATGCTGACGAATGGCGAGAAGAGAAAGACCACGAGTCGCACGAAAGGCGCGACCCGTAAGGCCATGCGCTCTGGGTTGGAAATGGCATAGGTTTTTGGCAGAACCTCGGCGAAAATTAACACCAGCAGTGTCATGGCAACTGTGGCATACAATACGCCCAGCTGGCCAAACAGGCGAATGAAAAAGGCGGTAGCAAGAGCAGAGGCAAGAATATTGACCAGGTTGTTCCCCAACAGGATAGCGCCAATTAGGCGCTCTGCATCTCCGGTCAGGCGTTCGACCAGCGCGGCGCGACGGTTTCCGCCCTTGGCCATGCGGTGAATGCGTGAAGGTGATGTGGCGGTCAGTGCAGTTTCCGATCCGGAGAACAGACCAGAAAGGATGATCAGAAGAAAGATCGCACCGGAGAAAAAGAGAATTTCTGTCAACATGGTATATACCGCAAAAAAGTGTTTGTTCGGATGCCTAACAGTGGCCCTTATCAGTCTGCTGCGTCAAGGGATTGTTGAAAAATTGCTTTAATATTATCTGGGGCGACGTCCTTGCACAGGAAGGCCTGCCCCAGCCCCCGGGTCAGGACAAAGGTGACTTTGCCGCCGGAAGCCTTTTTGTCATGAAGGGTATGATCAAATAACCTTTGGGCTGTCATCGGTATATTTGAGAGAGCATGCTTAGGGTCTGAAATACGGGTCGGTAGAGCCAGTCGTTCCAAATGTTGGCGCACTGTTTCGGCGTCCGCCTGAGGGCAGAGGCCCATTCTTACAGATAGATCGAACGCCATGACCATACCAATGGCAACGGCTTCACCGTGAATCAGGGTGTCGGCATAGCCGCATTCGGCTTCCAGCGCATGGCCAAAAGTATGGCCGAGATTAAGCAGGGCGCGATTTCCTTTTTCTTTCTCGTCCTCGGCAACGACGTGGGCTTTGGCGCGACAACTGGTCAGGATTGCATGGGTTTGGGCCAGCCGGTCACCGGCAATTATTTTTTCTCCGTTGCTTTCCAGCCAGGTGAAAAAATCCACATCATTAATCAGGCCGTATTTAACCACCTCAGCATAACCAGCGCGGACCTGGCGCTCGGGCAGGCTGTCGAGAGTGGTGACATCGGTCAGGACCAGATCCGGCTGATGAAAGCTGCCGACCAGGTTTTTTCCACGCGGGGTATTGATGCCGCATTTGCCACCGACGGAACTGTCGACCTGGGACAGCAGCGTTGTGGGGATCTGGATAAAGCCAATTCCGCGCTGATAAATGCTGGCAGCAAACCCGACGAGATCGCCGATTACCCCGCCACCGAATGCAATAATTTTATCGGACCGTTCCAGTTTCAGTTCCAACAACTGATCAAGGACGTTCTGTAGTTGGTCAAAGGATTTTGTGGCTTCACCAGCCGGTAAAATCAGAGTGGAGAAAGCAATTCCGGCATTGGTCAGGGATTTTTCCAGCCGTGACAGCTGATGTCGGGCAACATTTTCATCGGTGATAATCACGCTTTGAGGTCGGGACAGTATCGGCGCAATAATTTCTCCGGCCTGTTCGAGAAGGCCGGCACCGACATAAATGGGATAGCTGTGATCCTTAACTGTAACCGTGATTTTTTGGCTCATGCTTCTTTTCCAGGCGACTTTTCAACAGGTGACCGTTGGGGGCGTACCTTTTTAGGCGGATACCGCCGGGTATGTTTTTGGCGGACTTTTTGGGGCGTATTTCTAGGTCCATTTGGGTCCTGCTGGTGTTTTTCTGCAGCAAGGTAGTCATTTAGTTTTGCAATAATATCATTGACTACTTTTTCATGGGGGCCGACCCCTGTTTCAACCGTGATATCAGCCTGTCCATATATAGGGTATCTTTTTTTGGCCAGATCGCGGAGTATTTTTTCCGGGTTTCCGGCGCGCAGTAAAGGCCTGGTATCCCGACGGGATGTCCGTTCAACCAGCAGATCAATATTGGCTTTAAGCCACACCGTAATGGTGCGGTCTTTCAGGTTCTTGCGGGTATCGCGGTCCATAAAGGCGCCGCCCCCTGTGCCCAGAACCATCGGTTTATCTGAAATCAGCCGATCAATGACCTTGCGTTCGCCGTTGCGGAAATCATCTTCACCGAATTTTTCAAAAATCTCGCTGACTGTATGTCCGGCGGCAACCTCAATTTCTGCGTCGGAATCAACAAAGGCTACTCCCAGCTTGCGGGCCAGGCGTACGCCAACGGTGGTCTTGCCAGATCCCATAAGGCCGACGAGAGAGATGCTCTTTGTCAAAGGGTATCTCAAACGAACCGAAGGGGATTTTACTTTGTTTTTTTTATATCGTCTCATCTTGCCATACTCTTTAGCATGGCTTGCACAGTTTACAAAAGAATCCTTTGGCCTTGAGCCTTTAAAAGACCATATTTTTTATCAACTATCGTCGAACAAACCATGAGGGTACTTTACCATTGGCGCAGAGATGGTTAGACTGCCCGCATCAGGACGGAATGTCAGCTGGCCGCAGGTGCGATACCCGCGATCATTATACAGTAGGAAAAAGATAGATTATGGGTAAATTTTGGTTATCAATTATTATGTTGATCATTGTGGGTATCGGCGGCGGTGCAGTGTATCTGATGACCGTTGATATAGAAGCCCCGACACAGCAGGTGGAAAAAACCCTGCCGGATGACAGGTTCCCACAATAAGTCTGGAGGGTATCCTTGAAATAAACGCCCTGCGCCCTCTTGCCTCGATCAGGAAAAAAAATGATCCGTAAAGAATTCAAGTATAGAGCCTTATGTATAACAGCGGCGGTGACATTTCTCTCGCCGGGTGTCTTATGGGCAGCCCAGGAAGAGCAAAGAGACCTGCAACAGCCCGTGACGGAAACACTAGGGGAAACAACAACGCCTCATACACCGGCCCAGCATAAACCACGCTCCATCTTGTTTCCTTCCGGTGAGCCGGGACCATATCTCCCTGCGGAAACTACCGATCTGTCCAAGACGCCTGTTGAACAAGGGGATTCAAACCAAGACGCAGGACAGGGCAACTCTCCTGATGAACCAATTATTGAAACCATGGAATTAAATGCGGTCGAGCCGGCAGCTATGGGGCTTATTGGTCCGGTCGAGGGAGGTTTCACGGTTAATTTATGGCAGGGTTCGGAGCGGAAATGGATTGAAAAGTGGCTGGGTCAATGGCATGTCCCGACCAAATCCCCTGTCTTGGCACAGCTGACAGAGCGGTTGCTTCTGTCCGCGGCAGCGGTTCCGGGAAACACGGTTGTTCAGGCTTTGGAACGTGGCGTGGCACAGGAGGATATGTCTCTGGGACAAACCGGAGGAACGGCATTTCCTGCGGCAGAAAAACCGCAGGACAATCAGAAGTTTTTGGCACTTAGAATTGAAAAAATCAGTGAAACAGGACAGTTGGAAAATCTGGTATCTTTTCTCAACATGTTGCCGCCAGAATCTTATGCGGGGTCTCATAAAATCAGCGACCTGATGTTGATGTCGGGTAATGTTGCGACGGCCTGCAGTATCGCCCGTCAGCATATGGAAGAAATGCCTGTAGATCCATATTGGTTGAAGCTGCTGGCTTATTGCCAGGCGATGGAAGGCCGTGGGGATAGTGCGGGACTGACCATCGAATTGTTGATGGAACAGGGCAATACTGATTTTGTATTTTTTGACCTGATTAATAAATTGTCTTTCAAACAGGACGAGGAGGGGATTGCTCAGGATCGTAGCCTGTCTTCTGGATTGAGCCAACTTGACCCGCTGACGTATAGTTTGCTGTCCGTTTTGGAACAGCCGATCGATACCAAGTTATTTGCCGAAGCCTCACCCGTTGTACTTTATGCGTTGGCGAGCAACGTTAATGTTCCGAAAGAAGAACGTTTCCTCGCGGCGGCGGAAAGTTATCGTCGCGGTACTTATCCGGTTGATAAATTGACAGCGCATTATAACAGCTTACGGTTTTCCGCCGAAGAATATGAAAACGCCATTTCCATTGCCAGAGGGGACGACAGTGCATTAGGGGATGCCCTGCTCTATCAGGCGGCGGCGAAGCAAATTAATGATCAGTCCAAAGCAGAAATGTTACGGGAAATATGGAACCGGGCAGTGCAGCGTCAGGACATGGCCCGTGTGGCCCGACTTAACGTCCGCACGGTTAACAGTTTAGCCCCTTCTGATACACTATTACAGCATGCGCACCATATTAGCAGAGGACTGCTTTTGGCGGGCAATGACGCTAAGGCGCAGGCCTGGTTCGATTTTGTTCGTACGGAAGCCTACAATGGGAATAGTGACGCCACGCGGGCGCTAATGGATGTCTGGCCAATGTTGATTCTTTCGGGCGAGAAGGATGGTATTCCCTGGTCACGGGAAATATTGGACCTGTGGTGGAATGGACAGATGGTTCTGTCGCCGGATCAGAGGGCGGAAAAAGCAGGGCTTTTCTACAGTATCGCCGAAGCCTTGGGGTTCAATGTGCCGGAAGAATTGTGGCAGGAACTGACAGGACCTCTGACGATGCAGGCCAAGCCGTTACCTGTTGCCTTGTGGCGCAGTCTGATTGCGGCAGCCGCAGAGAAAAGAACGGGGGAGGTTGTTTTGCTCGGTTTAATGGCGGCTGGCGAAAATGATCCTTGGCATCTTGATCCCACCGGCGTCAGTGCTCTGATCCGGGCTCTGCGGAGCGTTGGTCTTGAAAAAGAAGCCCGGCAATTGGGCCTAGAAATCATGGCGAATAATGGCTTCTGACCGGACGCTGATTACGCTGTTCCTTGATATGCTGGGGGCAGAACGGGGTGCGTCGGTAAATACCCTGGAAAATTATGACCGTGATCTGACCCATTTGTCGGAATATAGTAATATAGCCTTGCAGGATTTGAACCGGGATTGTGTGAGAGATTACCTCAAGCACCTTGCCGCACGGGGGCTGGCGCCCAGTACCCAGGCGCGCAAATTATCAGCAATACGGCAATTCTATAAGTTTCTCTATGCCGATGGGTTACGCGGTGACAACCCAACCCTTGGCATTGATAGCCCGCAGATCGGTCGATCCTTGCCGAAATTACTGAGCGAACAGCAAGTGGATGCTTTGCTTATAGCGGCCCGGAACAGGGTGGAGGAGAAAGCAGACCTTAAATCTCTGCGCTTGCTGGCCATGCTGGAACTGTTATATGCGGCCGGGTTGCGGGTCAGTGAACTGGTCAGTTTGCCGAAATCCGCGATTCAGGGGGGGCAGCCATATATTTATGTGCGCGGTAAAGGAGATAAAGAGCGTTTGGTGCCGGTTAATGACCGCAGCCTGCGCGCCCTGGAGGCCTATGTAAATCACATGAAGACGCAAACAGACACGCCGGAAAAGGGCTCTATATGGTTGTTTCCTTCACGGGGGGCGAAAGGACATTTGACCCGCCACCGGTTTGCGCAGTTGTTGAAGGAGTTGGGGGCTGAGGTTGGTCTTTTACCCAGCCAGCTGTCTCCCCATGTATTGCGGCATGCTTTTGCGACCCATCTGCTTTCGCATGGTGCGGATCTAAGGGCGGTGCAGAAAATGCTGGGTCATTCAGATATCACCACCACCCAGATTTATACGCATGTGTTGGAGGAGCGCTTGAAAAGTCTGGTGCAAAGTAAACATCCACTAGCGGAACCATCAAAGCCGAAACAGTTTTAAACAAAAAAAACCTGTAGAGCCCATATCGTAGGCCAATATTGGATTTATTTGATTTTTGGGCTTATTTTTTCTATGACGGAGGGGTATAAGGGCTGCTCGTATTAATGAATTTATTCTGTCTGACTTTTGAGAAAATTATATGCTGACTTATCTGGATTTTGAAAAACCCATCGCCGAGCTGGAAAGCCGGATCCGTGATATGAGGAACCTCGAAAGCGGGGAAGAAATTAATATTGCCGAAGAAGTCACCCGCCTGGAAACCAAACGTGACAAACTGTTGCGCGATACATATGGTAAATTGACTCCTTGGCAAAAGATCAAGGTGGCGCGTCATCCGGAACGGCCACACTTCAAGGAATATGTGGAAAATCTGGTCACTGACTTTATGCCACTGGCCGGGGATCGTGCTTTCGCAGATGACCTGGCGATTATGGGGGGTCTTGGCCGGTTTAAAGGTCAGTCAGTGATGGTGATCGGTCATGAAAAAGGTCATGATACCCAAAGCCGGGTGAAGCATAATTTTGGTATGGCGCGGCCGGAAGGCTACCGCAAAACCATTCGCCTTCTTGAAATGGCGGAACAGTTCGATATTCCGGTGATTACGTTGGTGGATACTTCCGGGGCCTATCCTGGTATCGGTGCAGAGGAACGTGGGCAGGCGGAAGCTATTGCCCGGTCAACTGAAGCGTGTCTTGGCCTGAAGGTACCATTGATATCCATCGTGGTCGGAGAAGGGGGATCCGGGGGCGCTGTCGCACTTGCGGCTGGCAACCGCGTGATGATGATGGAACATGCCGTTTATTCAGTGATTTCCCCGGAAGGCTGCGCATCAATTCTGTGGCGGACGGCGGATAAGGCGGAAGATGCGGCGAATGCCATGAAGATTACTGCTCAGGATCTGTTGAAACTGAATGTTATTGATGAAGTGATCCCGGAGCCTGTGGGCGGTGCGCATCGGGACCATGACCTGACCATGGAAACCATCCGCAAGTCTCTGGAAACATCCCTTAGTGAGCTTTCTGCCTTGAGCGGGGACAAGCTAAAACAGTTGCGCCGTGAGAAATTCCTCGCAATGGGCAAAGTCGGACTTTAGGCGACTTTTCTACAGTTACAAAAAAAGCGCTACAGGATTAACTCTTGTAGCGCTTTTTCTTTGTCTGAAGATGGGGAGGTTATAGCGCCCCATGGCAATGTTTGTACTTCTGGCCACTGCCGCATGGGCAAGGATCATTGCGACCGGCTTTTGGCAAAACCTTTCCATGACAATGTTTGTATTTTTCTCCGCTGCCGCATGGGCAGGGAGCATTTCGTGAAACCTCACCCCAGGTTTTCGGGTTCTTGGGATCTATGGTTGCGGACGCATCATTCTCACCTGTGGTGGCGTCGATGTGAGTTATATCCAAGGTGCTAAGGTCCGGGTCCTGTAATTCTGGCAGCGGTTCTGCTGGCGCAATTTCGATGTTGGCCATCAACATCACGACATTGTCCCGGGTGGCTTCCAGCATTTGTTCAAACATGCTGAAGGCTTCGGTTTTATATTCGTTGAGCGGATCGCGTTGGCCGTAGGCGCGCAGCTGAATAACCTGACGCAGGTGATCCAGTTGAGCCAGATGTTCTTTCCAGAAGCGGTCAATGGCCTGCAGCAACAGGCTACGTTCCACCTGACGCATAATCTCCGGCCCCATATCGGCGGCGCGTTTGGCCATAAAGCGGTCGGCTTCGTCGATAAGGCGGTTTTCAAAGGCTTCTGAATCTATACCTTCTTCCTCGACCCAGCTTTTCAGGCCGAAATCGCGTCCAAAGATACGGGTGGCTTCTTCGCTCATGCCTTCAGTATCCCAATCCTGGGGATAAGCGCGGGCCGGAATATGATTTTCAACAAGGTCTTCAACAACCTGAGCCCGCATATCGGACAGGGTTTCGGACAGGTCATCACTGTTCATCACATCGCGCCGCTGGTCGTAAATGGCTTTGCGCTGGTCATTCATGACATTGTCGAATTTCAGAAGATTTTTACGGATTTCGTAGTTGCGGGTTTCGACCTTTTCCTGTGACTTTTCCACAGCGCGGTTGAGCCAGGGGTGAATCAGGGACTCGCCTTCCTCAAACCCGAATTTCTGCATCAGGCTGTCCATACGTTCACCGCCAAAAATGCGCATCAGATCATCTTCCATGCTGAGGAAGAATTTCGAACGGCCAGGATCACCCTGACGGCCGGAACGACCACGCAGCTGATTGTCAATGCGGCGACTTTCATGGCGTTCTGTGCCAAGCACATACAGGCCGCCGGCTTCCAGAACCTTGGCTTTTTCCGTGGCGACTTCGGCCTTTATTTTCTCTGCCGCGGCAGTACGGGCTGCTTCGTCAGTTTCATCAATTTCCAATTCAAGCCGCATGTCCAGATTACCGCCAAGCTGGATATCGGTTCCACGGCCGGCCATATTGGTCGCGATGGTTACCGCACCATAACGTCCTGCCTGCCCGATGATGTGGGCTTCCTGTTCGTGGAACTTGGCGTTAAGGACATTATGCTTGATTTTGCGCTCACTGAGAAGGTTGGCGAGATATTCAGAGCGTTCAATGCTGACCGTACCTACCAGAATTGGTTGTCCGACTTCCTGGCACTTAACAATCTGGTCAACGATGGCGTTGAATTTTTCGACCGTGGTGCGGTAAATCTCGTCGTCATCATCAATACGTTGTACCTGCACATGGGTGGGGATTTCCACCACGCCAAGACCGTAAATCTCCCCAAATTCAGAAGCTTCGGTTGCGGCGGTACCCGTCATGCCGGAAAGTTTCTGGTAGAGGCGGAAATAGTTCTGGAACGTGACAGAGGCCAGCGTCTGATTTTCAGACTGGATTTCAACGCCTTCCTTGGCTTCGAGCGCCTGATGCAAGCCATCGGAAAAGCGTCTGCCTTCCATCATTCGTCCGGTGAATTCATCAATGATAATAACATTGTCGTCTTTGACGATGTAATCTTTTTCCCGGCTGAAAAGGCAATGGGCGCGCAGGGCCTGGTTGGCGTGATGCACCACGCCGACATTGCCAAAATCATACATATTGTCGCCCTTGATCAGGTCGTGACTGATCAAAATCTGCTCCAGATGTTCCATTCCGTCTTCCGTCAGCGTGACAGAGCGGGCTTTTTCATCGACTTCGTAATCGTCTTTGTTAAGTTCGGGAATGATTTTGTCAATGGCGACATAAAGGTCTGACTTGTCTTCGGTTGGCCCGGAAATCACCAGCGGTGTGCGCGCCTCATCAATCAAAATGCTGTCGACTTCATCGACAATGGCAAAGGTGGGGTCACGTTGCACCATGGCATCTGGGTGATACTTCATATTATCGCGCAGATAATCGAAACCCAGTTCATTGTTCGTGGCATAGGTTATGTCGGCGGCGTAGGCGGCTTTGCGGGCCTCGTCGTCCATGTTGGGCACGATACAGCCTGTGGTCATGCCAAGGAATTCAAAAACCTGGCCCATCCAGTGGCTGTCGCGGGTCGCGAGATAATCATTGACGGTGACCACATGGACACCTTTACCGGGCAGGGCGTTAAGATAGCCGGCCAGCGTGGATACCAGAGTTTTCCCTTCGCCGGTTTTCATCTCGGAGATTTTACCTTCGTGGAGCACGATGCCGCCAATCAGCTGCACATCATAATGACGCTGTCCGAGGGTTCGCTTGGCGGCTTCTCGCACGGTGGCGAAAGCTTCTACCAGCAGGCTGTCGAGGGAGACGCCTTCTTTCAGGCGGGCGCGGAATTCGGTGGTTTTTGCTTTGAGATCGGCATCGGAAAGTTTTTGGATGTCTTCTTCTAACGCATTAATGGCGGCAACCTGCGGCATCAGCGATTTGATATAACGATCGTTGGCGGTGCCGAATATTTTTTTGGCAATTTTGCCCAATCCCAACATTATTATTTCCTTATTCGGGTCGCGGGCTGTACAGAGATCAATCCCGAAACATCAAAAAAATTTCCGTGAAGTAGCACAGATAAGTCTGTCCACCCCTGCTGTCAATGACTGATCCTCATTATCGCCAATAAAACCGCTCATACCGGACTATTTTAACATCCCTGGTGGGAAATAATGGACATATTGAAGATCAGGGGATTATATAGCTGTAAAGTGTGACCAAAAGCTTACGATGAATAAGCGGGGTTTCTTGTTTTACCAAGGATTGAGTGATTATGGCGAAAATTGAAAAAATCTCCCCTTTGGCCCCTAAGGGTTTTCCGGTGATGCCCCAGATTGACGGCGTGCTTTTTGCCACAGCGGCGACGGGGATGAAGTATAAGGGGCGCGACGATTTGCTTTGCGCGGCTTTTCCCGACGGGGCGACGGTTGCAGGTGTGTTGACTTTGTCGCGAACGGCTTCGGCGCCGGTAGATTTCTGTCGCGCCAACCTCGCAACGGGTCAAAAGGCGCGGGCGTTGTTGGTCAATGCCGGAAATTCTAACGCCTTTACCGGTAAGGCCGGTGATGCGGCAATGAGATCAACGGTCATGACGCTGGCGGAAAATATGGGGTGTGCGGCGGAAGAAATTTATGTCTCTTCCACCGGTGTGATCGGTGAAGTCCTCAGTGCGGACCAGATCAACAAGCACCTGTCGGCAACCGTGGACGCCCTGTCTCCGGGAGGGTGGCGCGACGCGGCGGGCGCCATTCTGACCACAGATACTTTTGTTAAGGGCGCGACGCGTACTGTCCTGCTCGACGGTACCGAGGTCACTATAAATGGGTTTGCCAAGGGGTCCGGCATGATTGCTCCGGATATGGCGACCATGTTGGGATATATCTTTACCGATGCGGATTTGAGCCAGGATGTTTTGCAGAGCCTGTTGAAATGCACGGCGGATCAGTCGTTTAATGCCATCACGGTTGATAGCGATACTTCTACGTCGGATACCGTTCTGGCTTTCGCCACCGGGAAATCCGGGGTAGGAGAGCGGATCAGATCTGTTGATGATCCGTTGTTGGCTGCATACAGGGCGGCGTTTCTTGACGTGATGCAGGATCTCGCACATCAGGTGGTCCGAGATGGGGAAGGGGCGCATAAATTCATCGAAGTTCGGGTTAGTGGCGCCGAAGATAACCGGGCGGCAAAGGTTATTGCCATGAGTATCGCCAACTCACCACTTGTCAAGACCGCCATCGCAGGAGAGGACGCCAACTGGGGCCGCATTGTCATGGCAGTGGGCAAGGCCGGGGAAGCGGCTGACCGGGACAGCCTGGAAATTCTGATTGGCGGGCAGAAAGTCGCGGCAGAGGGAATGGCGGTCCCGGGCTATGACGAGGCTGCCTGTACCGCTCACCTGAAGGGGCAGAATATTGATCTGTCCGTTGATGTGGGGATCGGATCCGGTACGGCAACGGTCTGGACGTGTGACCTGACCCATGATTATATCAGCATTAATGCCGACTACAGGAGTTAACGATATGAGTTTTCCGGAGAGGATAGAAACCTCACGCCTCATTTTACGACCTTATGTTCTGGATGACCTGGACGCCCATGTGGAGGTTCTGAGCAACTGGGATGTTGTTCAATGGTTATCAAATAATGTCCCCATACCATACCGGCGTGAAGACGGTGAGAATTCTATCCGGGAAGCGATACAGAAGTTCCAGGATGGTCAATCAATCCAGTATGCCATTGAAGACAAAGAAACGGGTCGTCATGTGGGCGGTGTCCGCCTCTTCACCATTACTGCAGAAACGGAAGTTGGCTATTGGATGCACCCTGATTTCTGGGGCAAAGGTCTGGGGACGGAAGTGTTGAAAGCGGCCATTTCAGCGGGATTTGACGAGGGAACTATTGTGCGCTTTGTCGCTCAAACGGCGGAAAAGAACTATGGGTCACAAGCCATTTTGAAGAAAGTTGGCTTTGTTGATGGCGGGGCTGTACCAGCAGAATATTACCGTGACGGCCATCAGGAAGGCGGGTGTACGGCTTTTTTCACGCTGGATAAAGCAGATTGGCTGACGCAGAACGCCACTCAGGAGAAAGTAACATGAGCCAACTTTGCCCTGATGTGCCCGGACGCCCCACAGGCCCGGTGGATGTATTGCTGGTGGCGGCGGTGATTATGATTGATATTGACGGGCGCATCCTGCTCGCTCGGCGGCCGGAAGGTAAAAGCATGGCTGGTTTGTGGGAGTTCCCTGGTGGTAAAGTCGAAAAGGGAGAAACCCCCGAACGCGCCCTGATCCGCGAACTGAACGAGGAACTTAATATTGATGTGACCGAAGCCTGTCTTGCGCCGTTTGTTTTCGCCTCTCACACCTATGAAGACTTCCATCTGATGATGCCGATGTTTCTCTGCCGCCGTTGGGACGGCATTTTGACGCCTCGGGAAGGACAGACATTGAAGTGGGTGAAAATCCAGGACCTTGGCACTTACCCCATGCCGCCAGCTGACGCGCCATTGCTTGCCATGATCCGCGATTTTCTTTAAGGGGAATGCCATGCTGACTGTCCGCACATTCAAACGGGATGATTTTGAGGATATCTGCCGGATATTCCAGCAGGGCATCGACACCGGTAATGCGACCTATGCCACGGCAGTGAAAAACTGGCCGGATTGGGACGCGTCCTATCGACAAGATTGTCGTCTGGTGCTGGAAGAAGGGGCGGATCATGTGGTGGGCTATGGTGTGTTGTCGCCTTTTAGCCAAATGCATGCGTATCGAGGGGTGGCGGAAACCAGTTTGTATATTGATGAAAAAACCAGGGGTCAGGGGGCGGGGCAGCTGTTGCTGTCGCAATTGATCACTGCTTCGGAGCAGGCCGGACTCTGGACCTTGCAGGCGAAAATTTTCCCGGAAAATAAGATTAGTATTCACCTGCATGAAAAATTGGGTTTCCGGGTGGTGGGAATTTTTGAGAAAATTGGTCAGCTCAACGGCGTCTGGCGCGATGTGGCCTTTATGGAACGGCGCAGTAAAGTTGTCTGTCCGATCGTATAAAGTCCCCCTCTGCAAAGATTATAGAATGTCCCTCTTCTGGCTTGGGGCGGACCGGAAATAGAGATATCAAATGAAAGATGTCGAAGGTTGAAATATCCCAACTGTATCTAGTTTTGATTACCTCTGATCTCCTTTAAAAAGTCGCCTACCTCGGCGCCAAGTCCATTGGCTTGTTGGGCCAGTTCATCAGACGCGACCAATAGTTTTTCTGCGATCTGGTTTGTTTGGTCGGCTACATTGCTCACGTTTGTTACACTCTGATCAACCTCTTGTGTACCGGTAGCCGCAGCGAGAGAGTTTTGGCTGATTTCTCGGGTTGCAGCCGTTTGTTCCTGAACCGCATTGGCAATGGATGTGGAAATAGAGTTGATGTCATTGATCGTCGTGGCAATATTATTTACCGAACTCACAGCGGATCTGGTGGCGGTTTGTACATTGGAAACCTGTGCCGCGATATCATGCGTGGCTTGAGCTGTTTGATTGGCGAGGGTTTTAACCTCATTTGCCACGACGGCAAATCCCCGTCCGGCATCTCCGGCGCGGGCGGCTTCTATGGTGGCGTTTAGAGCCAGAAGGTTTGTTTGTTCCGCAATGGCGGTTATGAGGGTTATCACCTCATCAATCTTAATGGTGGCGGCAGACAATTCCTGTACTTGCAGACCGGCCTGTTGTGCTTCATCAACCGCGTTCCGCGAAATATCAGCTGCTTGACTAACCTGTCGGCTGACTTCTGCTATGGATGCGGCCATTTCTTCCGCAGCCCCGGCGACTGTTTGCACATTCTGCCCCGCTTGACGAGAGGCATTGGCCGCCAGTCCTGCTTCCGATGACGTTTCGGTGGAGGCTTTGGTGAGGTCGTTGGCTGTTTTATTCATTTCAGAGACGGAAGTCGTTACGCTTTTCAGTACGGTCATCACCCGGGATTCAAAGCTGTCGGCCAGAGTGCGCAGCATCTGATCCCGTTCACGGGCGGCATGCTCTTTTGCGGCGGTTTCATGACGGACGGTTTCTTCGGCGAGGTCGCGTTCCTTGCGTGCCGTCTGGCGGGCCTGTTCTTCTTCCTCTGCCTGACGCTGCAGGGTTTCTTCCTGCATGCGCACCATGCGGACAGCATTGTCCTTGAAAACCTGAACGGCTCTGGTCATATCACCAATGTCATCCTTGCGTTGCAGGCCTTTGATGTGGACATCATTGTTGCCGCTGGCAAGTTCACCCATGCAAGAGGTCAGTTTGATTAGGGGGGTGCTCAGAACCTTGCGGATCAGGACCAGCAAAATACCAGCCATTAGAATGATAGCGATGCTGCTATAAATTAATTGAGAGGTTTGTGCCGCTTTGAGGGCAGCATTGATACGGTGATTGCTCCAGGCTATGGCTATTGTACCGGTTTTGGCGCCCTTGTTATCGAACACCGGGGCGGCGATAACGGAATAATCCTGTGACCGGATGAGGGTGGTTCGGCCTTTTTCCATTGCGAGAAGGTCGCCGGTTACCAGGCTGGAGAGAGGGAAGTCCTTCAGGACCGCGGAGTGATATTCATCAATGATATCGCCCTTCGCATTAACAGCGATGAAAGATGCCAATGTGGAATGTTCAGTTCGGGTCAGAGGTAAATATACATTCTGTATGTTTTCGGGTTTATTAAAACGAATGGCCAAAGGCAGTTGGGAGGCAATAAGCTGTGTGATAATGGTGGATCCGGACTTGGAAAGTTGGGTGAGCTCCGAATTCATAATATGGGACTGATAAGTCGAAAAGAACCCGCAAATGGTGATGATGCCAACAATTACAATGCATAATATCTTGCGCCCGACAGGCATCGCTGTAAGACGTGCGCCGAGTATGTGAACTCTGCTTTTGACGTTTGAAACTTCCATTATGGTGCTCCTTAAAAAAAGCTATGAGTTTTCTGTTCAGAGCATTTCGGCATTCATTCCTATGGTAAGGGCACCAATGGCAGCCCCTGTGGCGGGATCGGAGATGGTGACGCTGACCTGGATTTGATAGCTTTGAGAGGATTCATCAAACTCTACCTCACTGACATAAATGGCGCCGGGGCCGACTTTGAATGTTTTTTGCCACTTGGCCTCGTCCCCTTGCCAGAAATCAGACGTTAGATCACTTTGACCGACATTGAGACCTTTGTTATCCATCGCGAATATTTCCGTATAAAGTCCTCCGGACTCATCCCGGATGTTTTTGAGAAAAGTAGAAACATCGTTGGATAGAACGGCGGCTGTCATTGAACCGCCGCCATTTTTCACTTCAGCGCGCCAGACTTTGTCCTGGGCATCTATTTCGTTTTGGTTCAGTGCTGTATTTCGTATGTTCTGGGCGTTTATACCGGTAATGAGTGTCGCATTTCCGATCCATTTTGCGACATTGTTTTTGATATGGGCTTTGGCAACATCTTCCTGGGCGTAGGCAGAAAAACCGATGAGGGTGAGGATGAGTGTGAAGAATGTAATTTTCAGAGTATCTATGATTTTCATTTTAGGACCTTTTTGCATGGTGATATGAAACATCTTGATTTTGGGGATAGTGATTTGGTTCACTATCCCCGGAAACATTGGATACCCGGGGTTACCAGTCGACGTTCAACCTCAGGCCGACTACATCGGAGGCGTTTTCAGCCCCGAGAGCCAGATCGGAAACTTCCGTGTGGCCATAATCCAGCAAGGCGCGGACATAACGGGTCATATACCAGCTTAGATTTACAATGTAACTTGTCTGCTGGCCGCCGAAGGCGCCATTATTGGTAAGATCCAGCGTGTCATAACGTGCGGTGATTTGCCACATGCCAAGGCCACCTTTCCGGTCAAATGGATTGGCTACTTTGGGACGCCCCCAGGCCCCTTTTTTAATGTCCAGAGGACGGTTTTCGCCCGTCAGGATATAGCCAAATTCGATATACCCTCCTGAGAAATTAGCATTGCGGCCCAGAGTGCCGGCATCAGTGGCACTGAGAAAGGCATATTCTGCAGCGCCGAAAAAGGCGCCATGAGAGAAAGCGGCTTCTGCGGCAATCAGCTTATCCTTATTTGTACCCCCGGTACTGACCAGGTTGCTGGTCAGGTTGGTGACAGCCTTGGCCTTATAACTCAGGGTGCGGTCATTCATGTCACGCAGCCGGCCAGACATCCCGACAAGCCAGGTGGTGTTATCAAGTTTGCCGCCATAATTGACTCGTGCTGCTGCGGTCCAGCCTTCTTCGGTGTTGCTGGAAAAGGTATTGGTGCCCTGGAATATTCCGGCGGTAAAGCCCCAGGTGTCTCCGCCAGTACCTGCCTTGATTCCCATGCCGCGACCAAACCCAAACGCGCTTTTAAAAGCCCCACGTTCCATCAGACTGGTCTGGCTGATGGCGGTGTTCCATTCCAGTGAGTTTGGCATTTTGCTTTGGCCGATCGTATAGGCCCAGTTTTGCACCTTGAATTGTAAGTAGGCATCCTTCACGCTGACATTGTTACCGCCAAAATCAGCCTCAAATTTATATTTGATGTTGTCGGTGGCCTTACCTTCAACACCAAACCAGGCGGCTCTTAATTTGGTGCCGGATATGTCAAAAGTACCCTGGTCATCACTTCCGGCGCTCCAATCCACAAAAACACGTCCGCGAACATTAAATTCGGATTTACCATCTGCAGATTTTAAGGTCGGTGCGGGATCTGAGGAGGAAAAAGTCACGGTTTTGTCCGGCAAGTCCGGTTTCGACATTGCAGGGGCTGGTGCGCCTGCTGTGGTCAATTTTTCGATCAGCTTTTCGAGAGCTTCAACACGGTTTTTCAGACTGTTGACTTCTGACGTGAGCTCATCCCGCGTCTGAGAAAAGGCGGGGGGTGTAAGACATGTGGTGAATAAAAGGGCTGGACATATTAGTTTCGCAAATCGTGTCAACGTTACTCTCCTTGGATATTTTGTTTTATAGCAGATGCTTAGTTATTAATTCATGATTCGCTAATATCCGATAATTTATTTAATGTTTCGTAAATATGGACGAAGTATTAGGGGGAATTCTTATATAAAATATTCGGAGAACGTGTGGAGAGAGAGGAGGCATAAGATGATCCTCTCAACGATTTTACCAACAGATAAAGATTGAAAAACTCACGGGCCTGTTATGGAACATGACCAGTGTTTTTAAAATAGGGGCTGTTAATATGAGGATGAGCATTGGGAATGCTCTAGCTCTTTTCCCCAAACATATCCGCGAGATTGACCTTGCCTTGGCCGGGTTTCAGGGGTTTTTGCTGGCTTTCGTGGGGGGACCAGCCCATCAGATAAATAATATCAAAAGTCACGACAATGCGGCCACGGTCATCGACAAATTTTTCCTGATAAAGTCGGGCGGCTTCCATCATAACGGCGCGAGAACTCAGGCCTTGAAAGCGTTTGATCAGGATATTCGCCTCTCCCATGGCTTTGAGTTCCTGCATCAGCTTGAAGGCGTTTTCATAGGTCACCGTGATGCGATCCGTGTCGACCACCGGCAGAGAGAAGCCGGCCCGCTGTAGCAGGCCTCCGGCGTCCTGTACCGTCATAAAGGGTGAAACACGCGGGCTCAGGCCGCCGCGCAGGTTGACTTCGGCTTTTGTCAGACACTGGCGCAATTCCGTCAGGGTCTCGCCGCCGAACAATGACCCGAGAAACAAGCCGTCGGGTTTTAGGCTGTGCTTGATCTGATAAAGGCAGCCGGGCAGGTCATTAATCCAATGCAGACTGAGATTGCTGAGAACCAGATCAAGGGAACCGGGTTGATACGGCAGCGCCTCTTCGTCGGCTTGCACCCGAAGTCCCCTCGCCTGCTGCACCATCCCCAGAGACAGATCCTGCTGAACCACATTTTTATCGGCGATCCGCCCGGCCATCTCGCCGCCGTGACAGCCAAGGTCGACAATGCGATTGAAGTTCCGATTAATGTCGAGATATTTATCATACAAGCGATCGGCAACTTCCTGAATAAGGAAGTTGTGGGCATCATAAGTCTTCACGGCCTGATCACGGTTATGGCGTAGTTGGGCCCGGTCGAAGATCTTGATCTGATTGTCAGCGGCAGGTTTGTTTGTCATACTGCCTATATGGCATTTTTGCAGGGTGGGGAAAAGACCCAAATGGGCGGATTTCTAAAAAGAATGGCAAGAAACGGATTAGGCCGGCATGTGTCAGTGCGGGCCCGGCATGTCTGGACAGGGGTTCTCAATCAGTTGCTTCCTCCGCGGTGCCTGGCCTGTGGTGTTGGTGTACAGGATGCCGGCCGGTTGTGCGGCGACTGTTGGGGTGCGCTCGATTTTCTTCAGGGACCGGCTTGCGCCTGTTGCGGCTATCCGTTTGAAGGGGGTGTTTTACATCTTGTCGAGGAACACTATTGTGCCGCCTGTCAAGCCAACCCGCCAGCGTTTGACCGGGCGCGTATGGCGTTGCGTTATGATGAGGCCTCACGGGGGATGATACTTGCTTTCAAACATGGGGACCGATTGGAATATGGCCCGTTTCTGGCTGATCTGCTTGGGCAGGCCTATGGTCCCGGACCATGCCCGGGGGAGACTTTCCCTGATAATACTGTGGTTCTCCCGGTACCATTGCATCGGAAGCGTCTGCGCCGGCGGCGCTATAATCAGGCAGCGATCATGGGACAGATTTTTGCCCGAAACCGCGGCTTTCTGTATCTGCCGGAGGGATTACGCCGTATCAAACATACCCCGCCCCAGCATGGAAATAGCGCCCATCGTTTACGTAATGTCGCCGGCGCCTTTGTCGTGTCAGACGGGACTGCCGACCGGGTGCGGGGTCAGGTCGTTATTCTGGTTGATGATGTTTATACCACCGGGGCGACGGTAAAGGCATGTGCCCGTATTCTCAAACGTCATGGGGCAGCGCGGGTCGAGGTTCTGACCATCGCCCGGGTTTGCAGACCCCGGCAGATTTGAGGGCGCCGGGGATACAGCTATTGAAATCGCCGACGGAAAACCACATATTAGACGCAAGTGAGTAACCCGATCCGGAGAGAGCGCCGGACCAAGATAAAAGTAGAGATGATGTCTAAAGTAACAATTTATACCAAGATGATGTGCCCTTATTGTGTGGATGCGAAACTGTTGTTGACCGAAAAGGGACAGGCCTTTGACGAAATTGATATTGGCCGAAACCCGGACCAGCGTCCGGTGATGATTGATCGGGCGTCCGGCGGCCATACCGTGCCACAGATTTTTATCGGTGATACACATGTGGGGGGGTGTGATGAACTCTATGCGCTTGAACGGGCCGGGAAACTTGACGCCATGCTGGCTTAATTCTCTAGATAACAAGGTGATCTGTGGATCAGACAACATTTAAAATTGGCCTCGTACAAATGTCGTCCGGTAACCAGAGGGCGGATAATATGGTCGTGGCGGACAACTTGATCCGCGAGGCGGTCGCCCGGGGGGCGGATCTGGTGATGACGCCGGAAATGACGACTCTTATAGGACTGGATCGTACGGCGCTGATGGAGCAGATTTTCACCGAAGCCTCTGATCCGAGCCTGAAACAGTTTCAGAGGCTGGCGCGGGATCTGGGTATCTGGTTGATGATCGGTTCGATGGCCGTGCGGGTTGGGGATAAAATCGCCAACCGGTGCTATATGATTGACCCCACGGGATTGATAGTGAACCGCTATGATAAAATTCACATGTTTGATGTGGATTTGCCGAATGGCGAGAGCTATCGCGAATCCCGGTCTTATGAAGCGGGCGCCTGGGCGGTGATCAGTGAAACTCCCTGGGGAAAGCTTGGCCATAGCATTTGTTATGATGTACGCTTTCCGGGGCTTTATCGCACCCTGGCCCAGGCCGGGGCGCAGATGTTGACGGTTCCGGCGGCCTTCACCCGGGTGACCGGAGAAGCCCATTGGCATATATTGCTCAGGGCACGGGCGATTGAGAATGGTGTTTTTGTCTTTGCGCCGGCGCAAACCGGGACTCATGAAAACGCCAAGGGCGTTCGACGGGAAACTTATGGCCATTCACTAATTGTTGACCCCTGGGGCAATATACTAGATGATGGAGGGACGGATGTTGGCGTCACGGTGGCTGAAATTGATCTTGCGTTATGTGATCAGGCCCGGGAACGCATTCCCTCACTGGCCCATGACCGCGAATTCAAGGTGAGGCTTTAAACTTGGCGGAAGACGTGTTAAGGAGAGCCTCAGTTTGTGGCTTTAGTATTAGAATTGGACGTTGGGTATGATTGTTTTTGACCTTAAATGTGAAGAAAATCATGTATTTGAAGCATGGTTTCGGAGCAGTGATGCCTATCAAGACCAGGTATCGGCTGAGCAGATTGAATGCCCGTTTTGCGGCAGCAGCCGGGTGTCCAAATCCCTGATGTCCCCAAATATCAGTTCCAAGGGTGATAAACCATCCTCTGATGAACTGGAAATTTTCGCCGCCGAACATATGGTTGCGGCGAGCGCCAACGTGCCTGAAACCATTGAAACCAGTGCTGAAGATGTCAAGCGCGCTCTACAGCATATGCATGAGACGATGAAGAAATATCGCAACCATGTGAAGCAGGAATGCGAATATGTTGGCGAGAATTTTGCTGAGGAGGCCCGCGCCATTCACGAAGGTACGGCGGTAAAACGCGGGATCTATGGTGAAGCTACCCTGGAAGATACCGAGGAATTACTCAGCGAAGGCGTTGATATTCTGCCGGTACCGGGGCTTGGCAAGCTGGACAGCTGATTTCTTATGACGCAGACGTCAAAAACGCTGGGTGTGATCCTCGCTGGCGGGGCGTCGCAACGATTTCAATCTTCTGATCCGGGCGGGTCCGGGCACGATAAATTCCTGGCGCCTTTCGGGACCACCACGTTGCTGGGTCATATTATTGACCGGGCGGCGGTTCAGGTGGATCTACTGCTTTTAAACGTCAATGGTGATCCGGCCCGGGTTGAAGACTATGGACTGGACATTATCGCGGATCAAACTTTGGATCAAGGCCCTCTGGCGGGATTAATGGCGGCCCTGACGTGGGCAGAACAAAAAGGCTATGACCACGTTGTCAGCTTTTCTGCAGACTGTCCTTTCTTTCCGCTGGATTACAGGACACGGCTGGAAGCCGCGGTACAAGATCAGAAGACTTTAATTGCCATCGCTTCTTCGTCGCATCGTCCGCATCCGGTGATGGGGTTGTTTCCTGTATCATTGCAGCGGGATCTGGCGGAATATCTCAAATCCGGTAATCGTCGGGTGATGCAATGGGTGGAAAGACACGCCTATAAAAAAGTTGTCTGGGACGACAAAGAGCGAGACCCGTTCTTCAATATTAACACCCGCGCCGAACTTGCGCAGGCGGAAAAATATTTGACGCTGCAGCAGCGGCCCTAGAGGTTTTTCGCCATTCTCACCAAGGGAACATCAATGTTTTGCGATGTTTGGGCGGTGAATTTCTCGACATCGTGATATCCGGCGGCGCGATAGAGCGGTACGCCGGAAAGAGTGGCCGCCAGTTCAAGCCTGTGAAAGCCTTCGGCCTGCGCAGCGGCTTCGCACAGTCCAAGGATCATGCGTCCTATGCCTTGGCGTTTCCAGTCCGGGTGGGTATACATCGCCCGGATTCTTGCCGGATCCTGAGCCGGGTTCAGGAGGGCGTCATCCCGGCCGATGGTCTGATTGCCGCCAAACAAGGTGGCGCGGCGGCTCCACCCTCCACAGCCAACAATTGTTTTCTGGTCCAGGATGACAAAATAGGTGCTGTCTTCAATCAGGGTGGTGTCCAGTCCCATGGCTTCAACCGAGGCTGTGACCTGATCCGGGGTTAGAAATTCTTTTTGTAGTGTGAAAATCGCGGCGTCCATCAGGCTTCTGACTTGAGGAATGTCGGCTAGCGTGGCCAGACGGGAGGTAAATTTTTCGTTCATATGCCTTCCTGTGCAAAATTGATCCGGCCTTTGGGGTCGCAATAAATGTTCATGCCTTCCTTGCGGGCGAAGGCGACAAGCGTAAGGTCGGCATCCTGGGCCAGATGGATGGCGAGATCGGTGGTGGCTGAAACTGCGGCCAGTACCGGAATGCCGAAACTGGCACACTTATGGACCATTTCGAAACTGCAGCGGCTGGTGATCAGAGCAAAGCCGTCTGCCGGGGCAATCTTGTGGCGCATCATATGGCCGATCAGTTTGTCGAGGGCATTATGGCGGCCGATATCTTCACGGACACAAAGGATTTTTCCATCGGGTGCGACAAAAGCGGCGGCATGCAAAGCGCCTGTGATGTGATTTTGTACCTGTTCAGCCTTTAATCTTTGCATGCTGTCGTGGATAACTTCTGCCTTTACTGAAAGTTGGCTTTTGACAGGATGAAGTGGACGGATGGCATGCTCCAGACGATCCACCCCGCACAGGCCGCAGCCGGTGCGGCCCGCCAGGCTGCGTTTGAATTCATCCAGACGTTGAAAGCAGGCGGGTGTGATTTCGAGACGGGCTACTCTGCCCCTATGAGGATTGGGTTTGTTATCCGATCCTATGGTATGTTCAATCACATCATGAATGTTGTCGATTATGCCTTCGGTGAGGCTGAAACCGAGAATAAAGTCTTCCAGATCGAACGGGGATACCATCATAACCGCATGGCTGACACAATTATACTCCAGCGCCAGGGGGATTTCCCGGGCCACATCCCGTTGTTCGATCCATGATCGGTCGGGCCGCCAGATACGGGGTTGGCTGTGATCCGTGGGCTCAGCCATCTTGTTTTTTTTCTGTCAGTATCAAGTAATTTACCGAGAAATCATGATCATCAAGTGACCATTCCCCGGACAGAGGGTGATAGACCATGCCTTTCAGGTCTAGTGTTTCAAAGCCTGTGGAGCGTAGGGCCCGGCTGAGTTCGGAGGGCTTGAGGAATTTTTGCCAGTCATGGGTGCCTTTGGGCAACCAGCGCATGATATATTCCGCACCGGCAATGGCCATGATCCAGGACTTGGCCGTTCGGTTCAGGGTTGACATGACCATGCAGCCCTCGTCTTTCAAAAGGCCGTGACAAGCCGTCAGAAAAGAAGGAATGTCGGCCACATGCTCAATTACTTCCATATTGAGGATGGCATCGAACTTTTCGCCGGCATCGGCCAGTTCTTCTGCGGTGATGTTGCGATAATCAATATCCAGTTCCATATCGTTGGCGTGGGCCTGAGCAGTTTTGATATTTTTTTCAGAAGCATCGGCCCCGACCATGGTAGCCCCCAGACGGGTCATGGGTTCGGTCAGCAATCCGCCGCCGCAACCGATGTCGAGAATTCGCAACCCCTGTAAAGGTTCCGCATCCTTCGGATCACGATTGAAATGCCGACACAGGCTGTCGCGGGCAAAGGCAATCCGGGTTGGATTAAGGTTATGCAGGGGCTTGAAAGGACCTTTGGGATCCCACCAGGTGGCGGCCATGGCGGAGAAATGCGCGATCTCAGCCGGGTCTACAGAGGCAGATGCGGAAGATGTTTTTTCTGATGCGGCGGTCATGGTCGGGCTTTCTTCATTCTGTCATTTTGCTGTCAGGTCAACGGTTTATACGTGGCCGTAAGTGCAGTGGTTTCATCCTAATTTAGTCATAGTTTCATCATATGCCAGTTAAATTCGGATTATATTACACGGACTACTTGCGCGCAGCCCCTATAAAAGTATATGTATAGCGCGGTTTTAGTCTGTTCAAGTGCCACAGGAAAGGCAAAACGAATTTAATATGTCACGTATAGTAATGAAATTTGGCGGCACGTCTGTTGCTGACCTTGACCGGATTCGGATTGTTGCCGACCGGGTCAAGCGAGAAGTCGATGCCGGAAATCAGGTCGCGGTCGTGGTATCAGCCATGTCCGGGACGACAGATCAGCTGGTCAACTGGGTGGAAGAAGCCTCCCCCCTGCATGACGCGCGGGAATATGATACGGTGGTCTCCTCGGGAGAACAGGTCACCGCGGGCCTTCTGGCCTTGACCCTGCAAAATAAAGGCGTGTCTGCCCGCTCCTGGCTGGGCTGGCAGGTGCCTATGAAGACAAACACCGTGCATGGCTCCGCCCGGATTGAGGATATCGATACGACGGAGATGCAGAAACGTCTTGATGATGATGTTGTGTGTGTGATGGCCGGATTTCAGGGTATTTCCTCTGATAATCGCATCACGACACTGGGACGTGGCGGCTCAGATACCTCTGCGGTGGCCTTGGCGGCAGCCCTGAAGGCTGACCGCTGCGATATTTATACGGATGTGGAAGGGGTCTATACCACCGACCCGCGGATTGTATCTGCGGCGCGGAAGCTGGATAAGGTCACTTATGAGGAAATGCTGGAAATGGCGTCTTTGGGTGCCAAGGTCCTGCAGACCCGCTCGGTTGCCATGGCCATGAACCACGGGGTTCGGGTTCAGGTGTTGTCGAGTTTTACAGATACCCCAGGTACTCTGGTTGTTGATGAGGAAGAAATTGTGGAAAAACAAGTCGTGAGCGGCATTGCCTATGCCAAGAATGAAGCTAAAATTACCCTGGTGGGGGTGGAAAACACTCCGGGTATTGCCGGCAAGATCTTTGGTCCTCTGGCTGATGACAATGTCAATGTGGATATGATCATTCAGAATATTTCCGAAGACGGCAAGAAAACAGACCTTACGTTCACGGTGCCGGAAGGTGATATTGAGAAATCGACGGAGATTCTCCAGAAGTCAGGTCATGTGCGCTATGCGAAACTGATGGCGGACAAAGATGTGGTCAAGATTTCTGTCATCGGGGTGGGCATGCGGTCCCATGCCGGAGTTGCGGCGCGGATGTTTGAAACCCTGGCGGAAAAAGGCATCAACATTCAGGTGATTTCCACGTCAGAAATTAAAATCAGTGTGCTGATTGCGGCCGAATATACTGAACTTGCCGTGCGCGCCCTTCATACCGTTTTTGGTCTTGATTCCGATCAGGCTTGATAGACGCGGAATACGGTACAAAAGTTAAACAGCTTAAGGAATTTAGATGAGTATTTCGGGTCAGACGCGGCTGCAGGAATTATGGCAAAAAGGTAAGGATTTTCTCGGGGTGGAACATGCCATTCTGGGCGGCGCCATGAGTTGGGTTTCAGAGCGGAACCTGGTGGCGGCGATTTCTAACGCCGGCGGTTTTGGCGTTATTGCCTGTGGCAGCATGACTCCGGACCTTCTTGATGCCGAAATTTCCGGTACGAAGGCTCTGACGAAGAAACCCTTTGCAGTGAATTTGATCACCATGCATCCTCAGATCAGTGATTTGATTGATGTATGTTTGCGCCATGAGATGTCTCATGTCGTTCTCGCCGGAGGAATTCCGGCGGCAACCGATATAAAACGTCTGAAAGAAGGCGGCGCGAAAGTGATCTGTTTTGCCCCTGCGCTGGTGTTGGCCAAGAAATTGATCCGGTCCGGCGCCGATGCGATTGTGATTGAAGGCTCCGAAGCGGGAGGTCATATCGGTCCGGTGTCCACGTCGGTTCTGGCGCAGGAAATATTGCCGCATATCAAAGATGTGCCGGTATTTGTTGCCGGCGGGATTGGCCGTGGCGAAACCATGGCGTCTTATCTTGAAATGGGCGCTTCTGGCGTGCAATTGGGGACCTTGTTTGTTTGTGCAACAGAATGTATTGCCCATGAAAACTTCAAGAAAGCCTTTATTCGGGGCAATAGCCGGGATGCGATCACCTCGGTTCAGATTGATCCGCGCTTTCCGGTGATCCCGGTACGGGCGTTGAAAAACAAGGCCTCTGAATCCTTTATGGAAGCCCAGCGCACCATCATTTCCCGACATCAATCCGGGGAACTGGATATGAAAGAAGCTCAACTTGAGATTGAACACTACTGGGCCGGAGCGTTGCGCAAAGCCGTAATCGACGGTGATGTGGACGGCGGATCATTGATGGCCGGGCAAATTGTCGGTACCGTCAAAAGTGAACTGCCCACGCAGGAAATCGTGGATAACCTGATTGACCAAGCTATTGAGTATTTATCTACAGAGTGATGTGATATAAGATATTTTTACCGCGCCGCGTTCCAGTTTTTCTGTAAATTTTCTATGAGTTTCTTGGGGCATGAGGCAACAGTTTATATTCGAGGAGGGGATATTTGACTCCGGTTAGTAATGCGCCTCGTCAACTTTTAAGACGTCTACATGCTATTATGGCGGGAGCCGGTACAGCCGAGCAACGCCTGACAGATATAGTACGTCTTGTTGCCAGCAACGTGATTGCCGAAGTCTGCTCTGTCTATTTTCTGCGGGGCGGTGAAATCCTCGAGTTATTTGCCACAGAAGGTCTGAAAGAATCCGCGGTCCACCAAACCCGTCTTCGGGTCGGGGAAGGTCTTGTCGGCCATATTGCCGCCACCGGCATGCCCCTCAATTTGCCAAATGCCCAGAAACATCCGAAATTCGTTTATCGGGTGGAAACCGGGGAAGAAGACTATCAGTCTCTTCTCGGCGTGCCGATTCTGCGGTCAGGCAAAGTTGTCGGCGTGGTGGTGGTGCAGAACAAGACACATCGCCATTATATGGAGGAAGAAAAGGAATCCTTGCAGACGGTCGCCATGGTGTTGGCGGAATTGCTTGGCAGCGGTGAATTGCTTGACCCGTTGGAGCAGCAGGAAGCAACCCTGGAACGGGCGGCGACATCGCGCTTTGAAGGCGTGGTCTTTGCGGAGGGCATGGCCGAAGGCGTAGCGGTTTTTCATGAACCTAAAATCGAGGTGGTCAAACATCTGACCGACAATATCGTTCAGGAAAAAGTGCGTCTGGATGTGGCGCTGGATGCCTTGCAAAAGCAAATTGAGGACATGATGTCGGCGGAGGACATGCGCCATCAGGGCGAACACCGTGAAATTCTCGACGTCTATATGCTGTTCGCCAAGGATAAGGGCTGGAAGAATAAAATCCTTGATATCATTGATACAGGGTTGACGGCGGAAGCCGCCGTGGAAAAGGTTCAGCTCGACAATCGACAACGCATGCAACAGATGGCCGATCCTTATATGCGGGAACGGTTGAGTGACCTGGATGATCTTGCCAACCGCCTGAATCGTCACCTGATGGGGCGCGTGGGCACGGCGGCGTCAGCCAATTTGCCGGAGAAGGTGATTTTGGTCGCCCGCAACATGGGGCCGGCCGATTTGCTGGATTATGACCGGGAAAAAATTTGCGGTGTCATTTTGCAGAATGGATCACAAACGGCACATGTGTCCATTGTGGCCCGGGCCCTGGGCATTCCCATGGTCGGCAATATGGAAGAAGCCTTGCTGGAAGTGGCCGAAGGTGAACAGGTGATCGTCAATGGAATTGACGGTGTGGTTTATTTTTCACCGCCGCCGGAAATTCTGCAGAGCTATCAGGAAAATATCGAATCACGTAATGTGCTTCTGGCTAAATATGCCGCTCTGCGGGACAAGCCGGCCAAGACCCTGGACGGCGTTGAAGTGGAGCTGATGATCAATGCAGGGCTGAGTATTGATATGGATGGCCTGGAGCGTACCGGGGCCAACGGAGTCGGGCTGTTTCGAACGGAATTTCAGTTTATGGTTAGCGAGTCCCTGCCCCGTGTCGGGCCGCAGGCGGACTTTTACCGGGATATTCTGGAAGCGGCAAATGGCAAGCCGGTCGTGTTCCGCACCCTGGATATTGGCGGTGATAAACCGGTGTCTTTCTTGAAGCGGGATCATGAAGCCAATCCCGCCCTCGGCTGGCGCGCGATCCGGATTGCGTTTGATCGACCGGCGTTGCTGCGGTATCAGGTTCGGGCATTGTTGAAGGCGGCAGAGGGCCGGGAACTGAACATCATGTTTCCGATGATTTCTGACGTGACCGAGTTTAAAATGGCGCGGGATATCCTGAATAAGGAAATTGATCGCCAGATCAAACGTAAGGTAACCCTGCCGAGCAAGGTGAAGGTGGGCACGATGCTGGAAGTGCCGGCATTGATCTGGCAACTGGACAATTTATTACCGATGATTGATTTTATGTCCATCGGCAGCAATGATCTGATGCAGTTCTTTTTTGCCTGTGATCGGGAGAATGCAAAACTCGCCGGGCGCTATGACCCGATTTCTCCTCCGGCGTTGCTGATGTTGAAGAGCATTGTCGATAAATGTAACGAACATCAGGTGCCGCTGACCTTGTGCGGAGAAATCGGGGGTAAGCCGGTGACGGCATTGGCTCTGATTGCTATCGGGTTTCGTCGGTTGTCCATTGCGCCAGCGTCGGTTGGGCCCATAAAAATGATGATTCGCAGCGTAAATCTCGCCGATGTGGAAAGTTATATGATGGGATTGCTGAGTCGTTCTGATCATAGCCTTCGGGGGTTGTTGACGACCTTTGCCAAGGATCACGGCATCAAAATATAGTGATTCAGGCTATTTTTCCCTTAAATTATGTATATTTGCAGTTTTTTGTTGACTCAGTAAATGAGTCTACGTTTCACTCTTGCCTATGCGAAAAAACGCAACCAATCGGGCAAAGATAAACAATCTTTTAATTTTTATTGAATTTTGTCGGCATGGTTAACAAAAAAGAAAACAAATTCAGGTAGGATTCGCCAGAACGAAGCAAGCAACAGTAATCATGTTCAGCGGTGTATATCAGATGTTGGGATCAAAAAAGTGAATCATAATCTTGTCTTAGAAGAAGATATCAATCAAGCAGGCGCCCGCCCGGAAGATGTGGCGGCCCGGGTGACCGTCGGTCAGAAATTGATGCAGGCTCGCGAAGAAAAGGGCGCGCTCAATCTGGCAGAGATCTCACAGGAACTTTGCATTCGGCCGCATTTGCTGGCCGCATTGGAGCAGGATGACTTTAATAAGTTTCCTTCTGCCTGCTATGCCTCCGGATTTTTAAAGAATTATGCAGCCTATCTCGGCTTGAATGTCACGCAAATCGTCGCGCAATATCAAAAAGAATATAACGGGAGCAGCAAGAAGGTTGACCTGAAATTCATCGAGGTGGAGAAAACCCATAATTACGGTCAGATGATGACGCTGTCCTTTATTGTTTTGAGCCTGTTGGCGCTCTACGGCGTGTGGCACGCGATGGGACAAAAAAACCAGATGATGCTGTCAGCGTTGCCGGAAATGTCCGATGTGGCCTCTAATATCCTGGCGCAAGTCGCAGAAACAACCCGGGGCGATTCTGAAATTGCGCAGGTGAATATTGCTTCGGAAACTCTGCAAGCCGAAACTATCCAGATCGCAGCGGTTCAAGAAAAACCTGTTCCGGCGCCAGTTGTCAGAGAAGAAGAGCCTGAGAAGCAAGACAGTCATTTTACACTGATGCAGCAGGCCCAGGCGACTCCATTGGATGCCAAGGTAAGGACGCCGGTTGCAGACCAGGTTCGCCTGAGCGTTACACAGGATTCCTGGGTACGGGTGATCAGTGCGGAAAAAGATGTTCTTGTTGACCGCATTCTTTTGGCGGGGGAAGAGTTCTATATGGCGGATCGGGCCGGGATGACCTTGATGACCAGCAATGCCGGGGCAGTGTCTCTGTTTGTTGGTGCCGTTCCTGTATCTTCCTTGGGCAAGGCTGGTGAAATTCGACACAATATCAGCCTTGATAAGGCGGATCTGTTGACGACAACGGCGCGATTGTCTCATTGAACAGCCGGATTGGCTGAAATTCCATAAAAAAGCTGTCCTTATTACGCGATTCCCCTTGATCTTCAGGGCAACATTACGCATGTTTACGCCGAAAATGAAATCCGGGCGGAGAGCAGTGTCAGTGATGCTGTTCTTTTGTCCAAATGCAGAACAGGACGGCACATGAGCATTCGGCCTTATCGCGATATTATGCGACGCACGTCACGACAAATTATGGTGGGTAATGTCCCCGTGGGGGGCGATGCGCCTATTTTGGTGCAGACCATGACCAATACCCTGACCACAGACGCTCAGGCCACCATCCGGCAAATTAAACAGGCGGAAGAGGCCGGGGTTGATATCGTTCGGGTCTCCTGCCCTGACGTTGAATCAACAGCGGCCTTGAAAGAAATTGTTACCAATGTGAATGTGCCGATTGTAGCGGACATTCATTTTCATTACAAACGCGCCATCGAGGCGGCCGAAGCCGGGGCCGCTTGCCTGCGCATTAATCCGGGCAATATCGGATCTTCGGATCGGGTGCGCGAAGTGGTGAAGGCCGCCAAGGATCATGGGTGTTCTATCCGTATCGGGGTGAATGCCGGGTCACTGGAAAAACATTTGCTGGAACAGTTTGGCGAGCCCTGTCCGGAAGCCATGGTGCAAAGTGCGCTCGAGCATGTGCGTATTCTTGAAGATAATGATTTTTTCGAGACCAAGATCAGCGTCAAGGCGTCTGATGTTTTCCTCGCGGTTGCGGCCTATCAGGGCCTGTCCGAGGCGTGCGATTACCCCCTGCATCTTGGTATCACCGAGGCGGGCGCCCTGCGCAGCGGCACAGTAAAATCTTCTATTGGCATGGGCATGCTGTTGTGGTCCGGTATTGGCGACACCATTCGGGTCTCCCTGTCCGCCGATCCGGTGGAAGAAGTGAAAGTCGGTTTTGATATGCTGAAAAGCCTTGACCTGCGTCATCGGGGGGTCCGGATTGTTTCCTGCCCGTCCTGCGCGCGGCAGGCTTATCCGGTGATCAAGACAGTGGAAACCCTGGAAAAAAGACTGGAACATATCTCGACGCCGATGAGCCTCAGTATTATCGGCTGCGTGGTCAATGGTCCGGGAGAAGCGCGGGAGACCGATATTGGCCTTACCGGCGGTGGCAACGGTACTCATATGGTCTATCTCAATGGTATGTCCGATCATAAAATTGATGATGACGGGCTGGTGGAACATATCGTCGAACTGGTCGAGAAAAAAGCGGCGGAACTGGACGCCGAAAAAGCAAAATCCGGGCTGAACGCCTGACCGTTAAGGAGCAAATTTAGTGGCGAAATTACAACCCGTACGCGGCACCCACGATATTATGGGCGATAAGGCACGGACATTTCGATTTATCCATAGTACTTTTCAAAATATTGCTCGACGGTTTGGTCATGAAGAAATCAGTACGCCGATTTTTGAATTTACCGAGATTTTCAGCCGGACGCTCGGGGAGACGTCCGATGTGGTGTCAAAAGAAATGTACACCTTTGAGGATCGCGGTGGCGAGAAGCTGACCTTGAGGCCGGAGTATACCGCGGGCATAGCCCGCTCGTTTATTTCCAACGGCCTGCAACAATCGGTCCCCTGTAAGTTTTACGGCTTTGGCCCCATGTTTCGTTACGAGCGTCCGCAAAAAGGCCGCATGCGCCAGTTCCACCAGATGGATGTGGAAATTCTCGGCGTGCCTGAACCTCAGGCCGATATTGAGGTGCTGGCTCTGGCGGCGACGCTGCTGCGGGAACTTGGCATGATGGATGATATTACGCTGGAACTGAACAGTCTGGGTGATCCTGAAAGCCGTCTGGCGTACCGCGATGCGCTGGTGAAATATTTCACGGCCCATAAAGACAAATTAAGTGACGACAGTCTGGCGCGGCTGGAGAAAAATCCCATGCGGATTCTCGACAGCAAAGATGAAGGGGACAAGGTCCTCGTCGCAGATGCGCCAAAGATTTCTGACTATTACAATGAAACTTCCCGGGTCTTTTTTGATGAGGTTTTGAACGGGTTGGATGCATTGGGCATTGAATATGTGCGGAATGAACGATTGGTGCGGGGGTTGGATTATTATAGCCACACGGCCTTTGAATTCGTCACCAGCAAACTTGGTGCGCAAGGCACAGTTCTGGCCGGGGGGCGTTATGACGGGCTGATCGAAAAAATGGGCGGGCCTGCCACAGCCGGTATCGGATGGGCCGCGGGGATGGAGCGGTTGGCGGATCTGATTTCGCCGGATCTGGTGCCGGAGGACGAACGCCCGATCGCCGTGGTGCCTGTTGGCGCCGAAGGCCAAACGGAGGCGATGCGCCTCGCCCAGGTATTGCGGGAAGCGGGCTTTGCCATCGATATGTCTTACCGGGGCAATATGGGCAAGCGCATGAAGCGGGCCAACAAGGCCAATGCGGTGGCGGCGGTGCTTGTGGGCGAAGACGAGCTCAAGCGCGGCGTGGTTACCGTCAAGAAATTCGATGATGGCAGCCAGTCCGAGGTGGCGTTGGATCAGCTTCTGGATCATCTGGCGGAATACCGTTAGCGCAGGGAGACGACCTGCCCTCACCTGCCCTGTTCACAATGACAAAGATCCCAGACAATGATACCTACAGAACGCCTGCAACAATTGATTACCCGCCATGAAGAACTGGAACATATGATGTCCAATGCGGCGGAGATGTCTTCGGAAGAATTCGTGAAAATTTCCCGGGAATATGCCGACCTTACGCCGATCGTCAAAGCGGCGCAGGATTATCTTTCCATGGTTCAGGAAATGACCGATCTGGAAGAGATTATGGCTGACCCCGAGGGGGATGCGGAAATGAGGGAACTGGCGGAGATGGAGCTGCCGGATCTGAAGAAACGCCTTCCGGAGTTTGAGCGTGACGTGGAAATCATGCTGCTGCCGAAAGACGTCGATGCGGATAAAAACGCCTTGCTCGAGATTCGCGCCGGTACTGGTGGCGATGAGGCGGCGTTGTTTGCCGGAGACCTGTTCCGGATGTATCAGCGATATGCTCAGCTTGAAGGCTGGAAATTTGATCTGGTCAGTTCTTCGACCAGTGATGTCGGGGGGTTTAAGGAAGCCATTATTTCAGTTTCCGGCAAGGGTGTGTTTGCCAAACTGAAATTCGAATCCGGGGTGCATCGGGTGCAACGGGTGCCGGATACGGAAACCGGGGGGCGCATTCATACATCGGCAGCGACTGTGGCGGTGATGCCCGAGGTGGAAGAGGTGGATATTAAACTTAATGACAGTGATATCCGGGTGGATATTTTTCGCGCCAGCGGTCCCGGTGGCCAGAGTGTCAATACCACCGACAGCGCGGTGCGCCTGACCCATTTGCCCACCGGAATTACGGTTCAGCAACAGGATGAAAAATCCCAACTGAAAAACAAACAGAAGGCCATGAAGGTTCTGATGGCGCGGGTTTATGACGCGGAACGAGCCATCCGTGATGCGGAACGTTCAGCCGACCGCAAGGAACAGGTGGGGTCCGGGGATCGCTCCGGGCGCATTCGTACCTATAATTTTCCACAAGGTCGGGTGACGGACCACCGTATCAATCTGACTCTGTATAAGCTGGACCAGATTCTGGCGGGAGACGCCCTGGAAGAAGTGATTACGGCCTTGATCACTGAAGAACAAGCGGCACAAATGGCTGAAATGAATCAGTAAAGTCGATCACTTTTGAACGTGTAAGGCGCCCAGGATCCTGGTCTTCCACTGGTTAAAGGCCTCCGCGTGTTTTTGGGTTTTATTGATTTGGGCCGGTGAACAGGCTTGTTTTGTGCTGTGCAGGTGCTCCGCCGCATCTACCCGTTGCCATTGATCGGAATCCAGAGCGTAATGATCATTACCAAGCAATTTCTGGGGATGTTCATAGAAATATTGCAGCATGCGACTGTAATCAGATGGGCAGTAGCCAGCATGCGCAAGAATTTTTCCTGCGGCTTCATCGGATCTCAATTCCTGCTCTGCGGCGGCGACGTCGGCTTTATTGACTTCAAAACGGTAGTCTTCATTTTCGTAACGCGGCCTTTCAATAATTTTTGGCTCGTCATTTTGAAAACCGGCATCGGCCACGGGGGGATTGCTTTTGTCGGGATAGCGCGGTCTTACGCTTGAGGCAATGTAATCCGCAGCAGAAGTGCCCTTATCGTCGCCGCCGGCATCTTCTGGTAAAGGCGGCGTATTGACATAATCCAGAGCGATATGAGCGGTGGCATGGGCCAGAGTGGAGATCAGCTGATTGACATCCTGCATATGTTGCAGAAAACCATAGGACAGACGGATAGCGTCCGGACGGATGTCCATGATACGTTTTTTGTCCGGGATGACCACAATGGTTATGTTTTGGTCTTTCAGGCCGCTGACGGTGGTGAGCTGATCCTGAATTTCCTGAAGGAAGGGCGGCTGGAGCGCAGTTGTTTCTTTGGCCAGACCAGTTGTTGTCAGGCTGAACATCATTGTTGTGCCCATAAGGGCGGCGCCAAGTTTGGCCGAATAAATAATTTTGCGCATTTTCATATATTTTCTCTTTATGATAAGAACAAACCATATCACCATTAGAGAATGAAATAAATGAATATGACCGAGGATACCCAAAGGTTACGCTCTCTGCGTCAAAGGGCGATCGCCCGGTTGGTCGAAGCAGGGATTAACGAAGCGGCGCGTGATGTGGATGTACTTCTGGAGGAGAGTCTCGGGCTGAGCGCCCTGGATTTTTTGCTTGAACCGGATCAAGTGGTGTCGCAGCCTTGCGCTGAGGAATTCGGTCGTCTGCTGGACCGCAGACTGCAGCGTGAACCGGTGTCGCAAATTCTTGGGCAACGGGATTTCTGGAGCCTGCGTTTCAAAGTGACCCGGGATTGTTTGACACCGCGCCCGGATAGCGAAACCTTGATCGAGGCCGCGCTTGAGGCGTTACCTGACAAGACGGCGCCGCTGGACGTGATCGATTTTGGTACAGGCAGTGGGTGTTTGCTGCTGTCATTTCTGTCCGAATTTCCGAATGCCCGCGGTACGGCGGTGGATCTGTCGCGGCAGGCGTTGACCATTGCCCGGGAAAACGCGCAAAATTTGGGGTATGTGGAGCGGTGTCACTTTCTTCAGAGCGATTGGGATGCGGCCTTGCCGACGGACAGGAGATTTGATGTGGTTTTGTGCAATCCCCCTTATATAGGGCTTCACGAGGCGGCGGATCTGGAAAGTGATGTGCGGGAATATGAACCGCATATGGCCTTGTTCGCAGAAGAAGAAGGCTTGCGGGAATACAGGAGGCTGACGGAGATCATTCCCAGGCGGATCAAACCGGGAGGACAGGTGTTTCTTGAAATCGGTCACCTTCAGGGGGCTGCAGTGTCAGAGCTGTTTGCGCAAACTTCGGCCCAAAATATCAGGGTGTTGCCTGATTTGGCGGGACGTGATCGTTGTGTCACCTTTCATTTTTAAGGTAAATACGGCTTTATGCACAATAAAATGAAAAATAAAGTTGGCATTTGAGCATCATCGGGGTACTGTAGAACCACTCTCGTAAGAGAGTCAGGGTCCGGACGAATCATAAATGATAATTTCCGGCAAATGAAACCCCAGATACAAATATTTTTTAGAAGTAACCGCTGTCAGGCATGATGAGTCACATGAAATATGTGTCTATTCCATGTTTTAGGTAGCCCTTATTTAGCGTTGTTTTCATGAAACCAAATCAGAATGCCGGTCAGAACAGACAGGGCAGACCCCATCAGAATAATAATCAAAAGCGGCAAAACAAAGGACGTGCTAATCAGCAACGTAACCAGCAGCCGCGTAACCAGCAAGGCCGCAGCCAGCCGTCCAACTCCGGCAACCGGCAAATGGAAAGCCGTGGCCCGGGCGGTAACCTGCGCGGCAATGCCAAGCAGCTTTATGAAAAGTATATTGCGCTTGCCCAGGAAAAAAGGGCGTCTGATCGCCTGGAAGCCGAATCTCTTGCTCAGCATGGGGACCATTATTACCGTATTTATGCGGAAACTGCGGCCAGTGAAGCCGCGGCACAAGTCGCCCGGGATGCTGAAAAGGCAAGGAAAGCTGAAGCCGAGGCGGAACGACGGGTGAATTCAAAACCGGTTGAGGACAACCAGAATAAACAAGAACCACAAAGCCAAAACCTTTCTTCCGATGTGAAAGAGGAAAATAAGGCGGGTTCTGTGGATAAGGACGTCTCAAAACCAGAGAGCCAGCCGGTGGCTAAAAAGCCAAAACCTGAAAAGCCAGACAGTGCAGAAGGTACGGAACTTCCTCTGACATTTGATCTTGGCGCGCCTGAGGCAGAAGCCCCGAAGAAACGCAGGGGGCGCCCGCCGAAGGCTAAGCCAGAGGAAACCGCATCTGCGGATGAGGCAGAGGCGCCTGTTAAAAAAGTGGTGCGGAAACCGCGCAAGAAAGTGGTCGTCCCTTCTGAAAATACAGTGGGCGAAAAACCCGCAGAATAATGTCAGCACTATTTTTGCGACGATATGAGATCAGGCCGGGCATTGTCCCGGCCTTTTTGTATTTGGTAACCCGTCTTGTATTTAATTGGCCGTGGTGCAGAAGATATTTTTCAGTCTCGCCCTCTTGTGTGATATAAATACAACATCATATGTAAGATATCTTATGATGAAATTGGAGTGAGAGGGATATGAATTTAGAGAAATACACCGACCGCAGCCGGGGTTTCATTCAATCGGCTCAGGGTTACGCCATTCGGGAAGGCCATCAACGCTTTACCCCGGAACATATTTTAAAAGTTATTCTGGAAGATGAAGAAGGTCTTGCGGCCAATTTGATGACGGCTGCCGGGGCTGACCCCAAAGCCGCGCTGAAAGCAGTGGAAGCGGATGTTCTGGCCTATCCGAAAGTCGAAGGCGGCGGGGCGGGGCAACTTTATCTTGCTCCGGAAACGGCGCGTCTTTTTGAAGAGGCGTCTAAAATTTCTGAAAAAGCCGGTGACGAATATGTCACGGTCGAACGGTTGTTGCTGGCATTGACGTTGGCGAAAGGCACCAAGTCGGCGGAGTTTCTTAAAAAAGCCGGCCTCACGGCGCAAAACCTTAATGACGCGATTAATAAAATCCGTAAGGGCCGTACGGCGTCCAGTGCCTCGGCCGAAGACAGTTACGATGCGCTGCAGAAATATGCACTGGATCTTACCCAGTCGGCCCGGGACGGCAAGCTTGATCCGGTGATTGGCCGGGACGAAGAAATTCGCCGGACCATTCAGGTGCTGTCGCGTCGTCGGAAAAACAACCCGGTCCTGATCGGGGAACCGGGGGTTGGGAAAACGGCAATTGTTGAAGGCTTGGCGCTGCGTATTGCTAATGGGGATGTCCCGGCGAGCCTGCTGGAGAAGAAAGTCATGGCTCTGGATATGGGGGCTTTGGTGGCCGGGGCGAAATACCGCGGTGAGTTTGAAGAACGCCTGAAGGCTGTTTTGCAGGAGGTCACGGCTGCCGAGGGTCAGATCATCCTGTTTATTGATGAAATGCATACCATTGTCGGGGCGGGGGCCAGTGAAGGCTCCATGGATGCGTCCAATCTGTTGAAACCGGCCCTGGCCCGGGGTGAACTGCATTGTATCGGTGCGACGACACTGAATGAATACCGCAAACATGTAGAAAAAGATGCGGCGCTTGAACGTCGGTTTCAGCCGGTTATGGTGGTTGAACCCACGGTGGAAGACACGATTTCGATTCTGCGTGGCCTGAAGGAAAAATACGAATTACATCACGGCATACGCATTACGGACAGTGCGACTGTGGCGGCGGCGGTTCTTTCACATCGCTATATCAATGACCGGTTTTTGCCGGACAAGGCGATTGATCTGGTGGATGAGGCGGCGTCCCGCATCAAGATGGAAGTCGAAAGCAAACCGGCGGCGCTGGATGAACTGGACCGGCGGATTATTCAGCTGAAAATCGAGAAAGAAGCGCTGCGGAAAGAAAAGGATTCGGCGTCCCGCGAACGGCTGGAGAAGCTGGACAAAGAACTTGGCGAACTGGAACAGTCCGCGGCGAGCCTGACCGCCCAATGGCAAATGGAAAAAGACCGTATTGCCGGGGACGTCAAGATCAAGGAACAACTCGACCAGGCCCGGATTGAACTGGAACAGGCCGAGCGGCGCGGTGATCTGGCGAAGGCCGGCGAGTTGACTTACGGCATCATTCCCAAACTGGAAAAAGCGCTGGAAAGTGTTGAGGCGGCGGACGGCGAAGCGCCGGAAACACATCTGTTGAAAGAAGAGGTGCGCGAAGAGGACATCGCTTCGGTTGTCAGCCGCTGGACAGGAATTCCGGTGGACAAGATGTTGGAAGGCGAACGGGAGAAACTGGTTCATATGGAGCAAAACCTGGCCCGTCGTGTGATCGGGCAATCGGAAGCGGTGCGGGCCGTGTCGGCCGCCGTACGCCGGTCGCGGGCCGGATTGCAGGACCAGGACAGGCCGATTGGTTCTTTTCTGTTTTTGGGACCAACGGGGGTTGGCAAGACCGAACTGACCAAGGCGCTGGCGGAATTCATGTTCGATGATGAACATGCCATGGTGCGAATCGATATGTCCGAATTTATGGAAAAGCATGCGGTGGCGCGCCTTATTGGCGCCCCGCCCGGCTATGTCGGATATGATGAAGGCGGGGTGCTGACCGAAGCGGTTCGCCGCAAACCCTATCAGGTGATCCTGTTCGATGAGGTAGAAAAGGCGCATCCGGATGTGTTTAACATTCTGCTGCAGGTCCTGGATGATGGCCGTCTGACCGATGGTCAGGGCCGTACGGTGGATTTCACCAGCAGTCTGATCATCCTGACCAGTAATCTGGGGAGCGATATTCTCGCCGGTCAGGAAGACGGTGCTGATGTCGAAGAGGTGCGCTCTCAGGTGATGGATCAGGTGCGACTGGCGTTCCGGCCGGAATTCCTCAACCGTCTTGATGAAGTGACCCTGTTTCACCGCCTGGCCCGGACCGATATGCACGGCATTGTTGATATTCAACTGCGCCGCCTGGAAAAACGCCTGGCCGAACGCAAGCTTTCCCTGACGCTGGATGAAAGCGCCAAGGACTGGCTGGCCCATGCGGGCTATGATCCGGTTTATGGGGCGCGTCCGCTGAAACGGGTGATCCAGCATCATGTGCAGGACAAGCTGGCGAATCT
Source organism: Paremcibacter congregatus (assembly GCF_006385135.1). GTDB lineage: Bacteria > Pseudomonadota > Alphaproteobacteria > Sphingomonadales > Emcibacteraceae > Paremcibacter > Paremcibacter congregatus. The sequence continues at coordinate 4,051,482 of NZ_CP041025.1, read as the reverse complement.
GATTCTGGAAGGCAAGGCGCCCGAAGGCACGCATATTAGTGTCACGGCCGGCGTTGACGGTCTCGAGATGACGTCGGCGGTTTAACCCTTTGTCCGGGCCCTGATGATCTATGTCGCATCAGGGCCCGGTTCTTTCTGTTCTGTGCAGAGGATGGCTTTATGGGGACAGGAGTACGGGGGAGTCTGCTGTTTTGCGAAAGGCCACCTTTTGATGGGCGGCGAGCAGAATATTCTGCCGGATGTCCTCGATTTGTTGATCAATGGCGCGGGCCGCAGTTTGGAAGGTTTCCTTTTCCGTTCCCTTCAGGGTAATGCCGGTGGGAATCTTCAGACGCAGGGGATTGACCTGTTTGCCGTTGACCAGAACTTCATAATGCAGATGGCGGGCGGTGACCCGGCCAGTGGCCCCGACATAGCCAATGACCTGTCCCTGTTTGACCCGTTTTCCGGCTTTGATGCCGCGGCCATATTTACTCAGGTGGGCATAGGCGGTTTTATAGGTCCCGTTGTGACGAATGCGGACATAGTTGCCGTAGGAGCCATAGCGGGAGGCCCGTTCGACCACCCCGTCGCCGGCGGCCATGATGGGTGTGCCGGTGGGCGCGCCAAAATCGAGCCCTTTATGCATGCGGGTATAGCCGAGTACCGGGTGTTTGCGTTTGCCGTAATGAGAGGACAGGCGGGCGCCTTCAATCGGGGTTTTCATCAGGGCTTTCTTGGCGCTCTGGCCATTTTCATGGAAATAATCGGCGAAGGCGGCTTTTTGGGGATGATAGCGATAGAGACTGATCGGCTTGCCGCTTAAGGTCAGACGGGCATAGAGGATATCACCCTCTTCAACCCGGCGGCCATCTTCGGACATTTTGCGTTCATAAAATATCTCGAACTGGTCGCCTTTGCGAATCTCGCGCTGAAAGTCCACGTCGAAACTATAAATGCGAATCAGATTGACGATCACGCTATTGGGCAGGCCTTCACGATAGGCGGACAGGAACAGGCTGTCATCAATGGTTCCCTGCACATGACGGGTAATTCTGATGGACTCCTGGTCGGCCAGCCGGGCGGAAAAGCTGTCGGCGTCGCGGCTGACCTTGATGATATGATCGAAATTCTTTTCCATGCTCAGACCGCTGAGACGTCCCTCGGGATCATAGGTCGCCTGCAGCTGCTGACCGATCTGGAGTTTGCGCATGTCATAATGCTGTGACAGGGCCTTGATGGCTTTATAGGCATCCTGACGATCGGCGCCACTTTTGACCAGCACATCCATCATGCCCTGCCCGCGCTTGATGGTGACGGTTTTCTCAACCGGCTCCGGGGCGGCCGGTACCGGCTCTTCCTCAAGGATTTCATCTTGTGGGGCATAATTGACTTCATCAAGATAGGCCTCTGCTGCCGGCAGATGTGTCTGTGGTGTGGTGGCGTCCTCGGGGGCAAAGCTGATCACATTCCCGAGCAGGGTGCCGCCAACAAAAAGCGCCA